>JBHELM010000193.1:0-8862 GCA_046352715.1 Thermoplasmatota archaeon
TCCTGGCAGGGATGGCGGGCGTCGGCTGGAGCCGCAGCACGACGCAGCACCGCCTGGAGCGCCTCGTGGCCGGCGGGGTGGTGGAGTTGCGCCTGCAGGGCCGGCTGCGGATTTACCGCGCCAAGGCCGCTGCGCCCAGCGCTGGACTGTTGGCGCCATCCGCTTGATGCGGCGTTCCTGGCGACTTGCCCTGAACACCGTCACGGTGCCCCGTGCAGGCCAGCTTCTGAGCCGCCCCCGTCCGCGGAGCCGGGGGTGCCGGGAGGCTGGGCGGGGGCCGCGCAGCCCGACAGGAGGAGCAGGGCGAGCAGGAGGGCGCGTCACATCGGAGCCAAGCCGCCGCAGGCGCTATTTCCGCATGCCGGGGGCTGCTTCGAAACCGGCAGGCGAGGGGAACGCGGGCTGAAACCCCTATAAGCCGGAAGCCTCCTGGAGACGGCATGGACCGCCCGAACGCCCCCTCCAGCCCGGCCGCCGCGCCCGCGCCGCCGCCCGCCCCCACGGCGCCGCACGCCTCCCTCAGGCGCGGCCTGTGGCGCGGCCGCCTCGACGCCGTGTGGGAGCCGGTGCGCCACTGGCTCAAGCTCGACGACCCGGACCAGGTGGGCTTCTGGGCGGGCCGCCGCCGCGTCCACCGCGTCCGGCACACCCAGATGCGGCTGCTGTTCGTCGACGTCGGCAACGCCGCGCGCAGCCAGGTCGCCGAGGCGCACGCCCAGGTCCTCGGCTTCCACGCCGAGTCCGCCGGCACCTTCCCGTCGCTGCGGCTCCAGCCCGAGGCGGTGCACGCGCTGCAGGAGGTCGGCATCGACATCTCCGGGTGGCGCCCCAAGCCCCTCGACGTCCACCGCCTGCAGGCGTTCGACCGCGTCATCGTGATGAGCGACGCCTTGCCGCGCCCCTGGAGCCGGCAGGCCAATGTCGAGCACTGGAACGTCCTCGACCCGCAGGGCCTGGGCCTCGACGCCTACCGTGCGATGCGCAAGGACCTTGAGCGCCGCCTCAAGGCGATGGCGCGCCGCCACGGCGTCCGCCCGCCCCCGCCGCGCGCCGAGCCCGAGGCGCCAGCCACCTCGTCGGCTTGAGCCGGTTGAGGTCTTCTGGGGGCTCAACACCTCCTCCAATCCACCGATTTCGCTGCAAGTGGACTCTCGTGAGCTTCGACTCGGGCCATCCGCCGAGGGCGCCAAGCACGCAGGCGACAGTTCTCGTGCCCTCGGTGGATTGGCAGCGCGCAGGACAAAACAACAAGGAGTGTTCTCAGGCCAGCAGCCGGCGCAGTTCATCCGGGTCCGCGGTGGGCCGCTTGCAGGCGTGGCCCTCGCAGAGGTAGGCTGCCGCCTTCCCGCCGAGCGGCTTGTGCTCCGCGAGCCACGGCGCGGCCTTGGCGGTCTCGGCGTCGGCGCGCAGGAGGACCAGGCGGGGCCGGTAGGCGTCGCGGGCCACCGACAGGAGGGCCTCGGCACCGTCATGGCCTGCGATGGCCAGCTCGCGCGTCGGCCCCAGCGCGAGGTCGAGTGCCACGAGCATCATGGTGAACGCGGCTGGCGCCTGCTGCACTTGTGAGGCGTAGGCGGCGAGCGTCCTGTCGGCGGCGCCGGACCAGCGCGGGTCGCCGGTCAGCAGCGCCAGGCGGTGCAGGCCCCACGCCGCCACGGCGTTGCCGGACGGGAGCGCGCCGTCGTAGGCGGCCCTCCGCCGCGCGCCCAGGTCCTCGCCGTCGCTGGGGGAAACGTAGAAGCCGCCGTCGGGGGCCGAGAAGCGGTCGAGCAGTTGCTGCGCGACCTCCGTGGCCCACACGAGGCGCTGCGGCTCCAAAGTCGCGCCGTGGAGCTCCAGCAGGCCCCACAGGAGGTAGGCGTGGTCGTCGAGGAACGCGGTGGCGTCCACCTTGCCCGCATGCCAGCGGTGCAGCAGGCGGCCGTCGGGGCGGCGCATCCTGGCGTGCAGGAAGTTGGCGCAGCGGGTGGCGGCCTCGCCGTAGCGCGGCTCCTTGAGCACGGTGCTGGCCTTGGCGAGGGCCGCCAAGACGAGGCCGTTCCAGTCGGTCAGCACCTTGTCGTCGAGCAGTGGCCGGACACGCTGGCTGCGGACGGCGAGCAGCCTGGCGCGCAGCGGGGCGAGGGTGGCCTCCTCCCCTGGCGCGAGGGGCTTGCGGAGGTGCAGGATGTTGGCCCCGGTCTTCTGGTGCGTGGCCTCGTCGAGGAAGTTGCCGTCGGGCCGGACACCATAGGCGGCGCAGAACCTCTCCCCGTCGGCGGGGCCGAGGGCCTGGAGGATTTCCTCCTTCGTCCACACGTAGAACTTCCCCTCGACGCCCTCGGAGTCGGCGTCCTCGGCGCAGCGGAAGCCCCCCGCCGGGTCGGCGAGGTCGCGCAGGACGTAGTCGAGCGTCGAGCGCGCGACCTTCGCGTGCTCCGCGTTGCCCGTGGCCTGGAACGCCTCGGTGCAGGCCAGCGCCAGCATCGCCTGGTCGTAGAGCATCTTCTCGAAGTGCGGCAGCCGCCACTCGCGGTCGGTGCTGTAGCGGTGGACCCCGCCGCCCAGGTGGTCGTGGATGCCGCCGCGCGCCATCGCGTCCAACTGCGCCTCCACCATCTGCCGCGACGCCGGGTCGCCTTCGCGGTGGTGCCAGCGGAGCAGGAACAGCAGGTGGTGCGGGCTGGGGAACTTGGGCGCCGTCCCGAAGCCGCCGTGCAGCGGGTCGAAGCGCTGCGCGAGCGCGTCCAGGCCGGCCCGCAGCGCGTCGAGGCCCAACTCCCTAGGAGCCGCCGGGAGTCGGAATCCCCCCTCGTCCATCTCTTCGTCGCCGTGGCCGTGCGCCTCTCCCCGGACGTGCTGGAGGATGTGCTCGCCCTGCCGCTCCAGTTCCGCGCGCTGGGTCCGCCACGCCTCCTGCACGCGCGGCACGAGGTCCAGCATCCCGACGCGGCCGTGGCGCGACTCGCGGGGGAAGTAGGTGCCTGCGAAGAACGGCTTCCGGTCCGGCGTCAGCAGCACCGTCAGCGGCCACCCGCCGGAGCCCGTGGTCTGCTGGCACACCGCCATGTAGACGTCGTCCACGTCGGGGCGCTCCTCGCGGTCCACCTTGACGCACACGAACGCCCCGTTGAGCAGCCGCGCCACCTCCGGGTCCTCGAAGGACTCGTGCGCCATGACGTGGCACCAGTGGCAGGTCGCGTAGCCGATGGAGAGGAACACCGGCACGTTACGCCGCCGCGCCTCGGCGAAGGCGGCCTCGCCCCACGGCCACCAGTCGACCGGGTTGTGGGCGTGCTGGCGCAGGTACGGGCTCGGCTCGTCCGCGAGGCGGTTGCGGAACGCGGCGTCCGTGGCGGCCACGGCGGCGGCACCTGGGCGCGGCGATATGGCGCTTGGGGACCGGGACTTGCTTGCCGGTCTCACAGAGGTTTGTCGTGGTACAGCAGGTCCTTCGGCCCAGGCATGAACGGCTCCGGCTGCCGCCCGTCCACGTCGGTGAAGCCGTAGCGCCGCGCGAGGTCGCCCACGTCGAGGTTGCGGCCCGTCCACGCCAAAATGTTGGAATCGCCAGCGAGGTGGGCGACGGCGCGGCCGGCGTAGAACGGCGACTGGGTTCCCTCGAGGCCCTTGCCGCCGGTGACGGCCTCGACGCGCTCGGTGCGCACGAAGCCGGGCGTCAGGGAGACGGAGGCGATGCCGTGGGCGCGCAGCTCCAGCGCCATGCCCCAGGCCATGCGGTCCTTCGCCGCCTTCGCCGTGTCGTAGGGGACGTTGCCGAGGTAGAAGCGGCGCGGGTCGAAGCCGACGGTGACGACGAGACCGCTCCTGCGCGGCAGCATGAGGGGGACGCAGGCGCGGCTGGCGGCGAAGTGGGCGCGCACGCTGCCGAACATGGCGTCCCAGCGCCACAGCGGCTGCTCCCAGAACGGCGCCGAGAAGCCCGCCTCGCCGTAGCGCTCGTAGCCGGCCCAGGCGTTGTTCACCAGCAGGTCGAGGCGGCCGCCGTCGCGGCGCAGGCGGGCCACCACGCGCTCCAAGTCAGCCTCCCGGGTGTGGTCGCAGACCATGGGGACGCCCGTGCCGCCGGCCTGCGTGACCTCGCGCGCCGTCGACTCGACCGTGCCGGCGAGGCCGTCGGTGGCGTTGGTCCCCGAGGAGCGTCCGGTGACGTAGACCGTCGCGCCGCACTGGCCGAGCGCGAGGGCGATGCCGCGGCCGACGCCCCGGCTCGAACCGGTGACGAGCGCCACTCTGCCCGCGAGGTCCGGCCGCTTCCACTCCATGCGCGGCGACCGGGGCTTGCTGCTTGGGGTTTGCGCCCAAAGTTGGCACGGCCACCAGCAGCATGGGCAGCGAGAAACGAGGGAAGAGGGAGGGAGAAGGAAAAGGGGGTGGAGGAATATGTTTGGGGCCTCAGCAGAGGGTGGCCAGTTGCGCCGGGCACGCGGTGGGGAACAGGCTGCTGTCCACGGTCGCCGCCGAGGTCATCACCGGGTGCGCGTTCGTGATCTGGGTGTAGTCCAGGTACGAGGCGACCGGGTCCGAGCAGGTGGTCGTGTTCCACGAGGAGGGCGCCATCTGGACGTAGGTGTCCGCGGGGGACGACGAGTAGCCGGTCTGGTTCAGCAGCCAGCCGTAGACCTGCTTCAGGCCCAGGATGTCCAGGGTCGAGACGCACAGGACGTGGCCGGGGTTCCAGCCGTCGTCGGAGTAGCTCATGATGTCGTCCTTGGGGTACTTGACGGCCGTGAAGTCCGCGGCGTCGCCGACGTGGCCGATGCCGAGGCAGTGGCCGAACTCGTGCGAGTTGAGGTCGTACATGTCGCGCAGGTTCTGGGCGTCGGGGGTCCACAGGAAGTTGGTGTTGATGGCGAAGCAGGTGGTGCCGCCGTTGGAGCAGCCGCGGCCGGCGGCGTTGGTGTCGGCGGGGGCCTTGAAGACGCCCCAGGAGCTGCCCTCGTGGGTGTGGAAGCCCGGCAGCTTGGTGAAGTCCTCCGCAGTCAGCAGCGGGTAGGGGGGCGGGACGCCGTGGCAGTAGTGGAAGCCGAGGAAGCCCATGGGCTCCAGGCCGATGCCGAAGAGCAGGACGGGGTCGAACTCCGCGGGGACGACGACGATTTCGGGGTCCCAGAGGGCGGCGTGCGGGATGGGGTCGAGGCCGACGCGGTAGACGTGGATGTTGAGCCCGTTGGCGAGCCAGGCGGGGCCGAGGGCGTTGATGCCGTCCTCCCAGGCCTGGACCGACTTCTGCATGAGCTGGACGTCGCGCAGGGCGTAGGGCGAGGAGGACGGCAGGATGAGCACGTCAATCTCGGTCTGGTCCATGTTGTACAGGATGTACTGGTGGTAGTTGTTGTCCGTGAACACCAGGGCGTTCGCGGGGAGGGAGATGGCCAGAAGGAGGCCAATCAGGGTCGAGGTTGCGATGCGCATTGCGGAACCATCCGTCGGCGGCCAGACGCAGGCCGTGACGGGCGACGACTCGGAGGGACTTTCTTGAGGCTTCAGGACGAAGCGGATACATTGGTTGCCCGCAGCGCAACCATTGCCAGACGCTCCTCCGAACATGTCGCCCCCCCCCTGGCGGGACCCCTCCCGCGGCGGCGTTCCCTTTATGGGCGGCAGGGGCGTGGCGTGGGCGTGGCGGGACGCGGCGCCGTGCTGGGGCAGGTCAACCCGGATGAGCCGGAGGTCCCCCTCCTGCGCATCCTCGGCGACGGCGAGGGCGTGGAGGGCGTCGAGGCCCCCAAGCTGCCGCCGGAGATGCTGAAGAAGGCGTTCCGCACCATGCTCCTGGTCCGGACGCTCGACGTCAAGCTCACCAACATGCAGCGCCAGGGGCGCATCGGGTTCTACGGCGCCTGCACCGGGCAGGAGGCGACCCCCATCGGCACCGCGATGGCGCTGCGGCCCGACGACTGGCTGTTCCCCGCCCTGCGCGAGGGCTCGGCGGCGCTGTACCGGGGCTTCCGGCTCAGCCACTACGTCGCGCAATGCATCGGCAACGACCACGACCTCCAGAAGGGTCGCCAGATGCCGTGCCACTACGCCGACCGCAGCGTCAACCACGTCTCCTGGTCCTCGGTCATCGCCACCCAGCTCCCGCACGCCGCCGGCGCCGCCTACGGCATGAAGCTCAAGGGCAAGGACACGGTGGCCATTGGCTTCCTCGGCGACGGCGCGACGAGCGAGAACGACTTCCACAGCGCCCTCAACTTCGCGGCGGTCACGAAATCCCCCGTGGTCTTCGTGTGCCAGAACAACCAGTTCGCCATCTCGGTGCAGCACGACCACCAGACCGCGACCCGCACCTACGCCGAGAAGGCCGCCGCCTACGGGATGCCGGGCGTCCGCGTCGACGGCAACGACATCCTCGCCGTCCACAAGGCCGTCACGGAGGCGGCCGAGCGCGCCCGCAACGGCGAGGGGCCGACGCTCATCGAGGCCCTGACCTACCGCCTCACGCCGCACTCCTCCTCCGACGACCCCACCCGCTACCGCGACGAGGCCGAGTACCAGAGGTGGCTCAAGCGCGACCCCGTCGAGACCTTCCGCAGGCACCTCAAGGCGCGCAAGCTATGGTCGCAGAAGTGGGAGGAGCAGTTGCAGGCCGAACTGGACGCAGAGGTCGAGGTCGCCATCAAGGAGGCCGAAGCGGCCTCATTGCCGGTGCCGGAGTCGATGTTCTACGACGTGTATGAGCATGTTCCTGAGTTGCTGAAGGACCAAGCCAAGGAGATGCTGCACTCGATTGAGAGCAAGCAGTACGAGTGGCCGCCGAAGGGGCATTAGGTGTGGACCGCGACCCGCCGGAAGGCGTGAAACTCCAACTCCGCCAAGAGGCTGCATTTGGGTGCTGTATTTGCGGCCATCCAATCTTCCAGTACCACCACATCGTTGAGTGGGCACAAGAGCAACATTTTCGGCCCGAAGACATGATGGTTTTGTGCCCCAATCACCACAACCAAGCAACCGCGAAAGCACTTTCAACTCTGCTCCAAAGGCAAGCAAAGGCCAATCCTTACAATCGCGAGCACGGACTTGTTTCAGGCCAACTTGCAGTAGAACAGAAGCAACTCACGGTCCTCCTCGGGAGTAACACCTACATCAACACCCCAATTTTGCTGGAAATAAACTCGCGGCCCATTGTAGCCATGAGTCTTGGTCCAAAAGGGACCTTGCTATTGGACTTAGATTTGTATGGCAAAGACGGGAATTTGGTCGCGCGCGTATCGAAAAATGAGTGGGAAGCTCGCGCGGACTCCACTTGGGACATAGAATTTCGATATCGGTGGTTGAGATTGCGGGAAGCACAGAGAAAGATTTCTTTGGAAATCGACGCAACAAAATCTACCGTCGAGATTCGGGCGTATCTCTGGTTCAAGGGACAACCGATTCGCCTGGGACCCAAGAAAACTGTCCTCGGAGGGAACATAGGCAACCATACTATCCAAGATTTCACGTTCGAAGGTGGAAGGGCGGCAATTTCAATTTCAATCTAGACATGAAGATTACTTGGGCCGCCGACGCGTTCCGCCTCGCCAAGGCCCCACCAGACTCCCTGCTCAAGCAACTCCGTGACAGGAAACTCCCGACCCCGCAGTGGGACCTCGACCTGCGGACCTGGGCCTACGGCGACGACGAGGACTCCCTCCTCGCCATCCGCTACCTCGTCGAGACCAACGCCGTCGAACCAGACGACGAAGCCAAAGCCCGCCTCGCAGACCTCGGCCTGTTCCACGCCCCCGGCGAAGACAAGCGAATAGAACACCTCGAGTCCCTCCTCCGCCCTTACCAGAAGGAAGGCGTCGGCTACGCGCTCACCAAGCGGAGAATCCTCCTCGCCGACAGCATGGGCCTGGGGAAGTCGCTGCAAGCCCTCGTCGCCGTCGAGAAGGCCGGGGCCTACCCCTGTGTCGTCGTCTGCCCCAGCGCGGTGAAGCTCGGCTGGCAGCGCGAGGTCGTCAAGTGGGTCCCGTGGCGCAGCGCGCAGGTGCTGATGGCCGGCCGCGACAGGCTCCAGGGCGCCAACGTGACGGTGCTGAACCCCGAGTTGCTCCCCAGGCACCTCGACGACCTGAAGGCGACGAAGCCGAAGTCGCTCATCCTCGACGAGGCGCACTTCTTCAAGAACCCGGACTCGCAGCGCAGCCGCAACGCCCTCGACCTGTCGCGCGGCGTCCCGCTGCGGATGGCGCTGACGGGCACGCCCATCAAGAACCGCCGCGAGGACCTGGTCCACCAGCTCCGCATCCTCGACCAGCTGGAGCCGGTGCTGCACATCTACCGCGGCCTGCTGCCCCACTGGTACAAGCCGGAGATGGGCCCGCTGGCGGAGCCCCACGCCGTGCGCGTCCTGCAGGGCCTCGACTCGCGCACGCTCAACGCCAGATTGCGCGAGGTCTGCATGGTCCGCCGCACGAAGGAAGAGGTCGCGCCGGACCTGCCGCCGCTGTCGCGCACCCGCGTCGAGGTGGTGCCCGGCCACCTCAAGGCGTACCACCAGAAGGAACGTGCCATGCTCGACTGGGTCCGCAAGTGGCACGAGACCTACGGCGCGCAGGCCGCGGCGATGGAGCCCGCGATGACGCTCCAGTTCCGCTCTCACCTCACCGGCTTGCGGCGCGAGGCGGCGCTCGCCAAGATTCCCTACGCCAAGGAGTGGGTGGAGCCGCTGGTGGAGTCTGGCGAGCGCGTCGTGTTCTTCGCCTACCACCGCGACGTCGTGGCCCGCCTCGCCGAGGGGCTGCCAGGCCGCGTGGCAACCATCACCGGCGGCACCCCCGCCCCGCAGCGCCGCGCCATCCTCGACGCGCTGGGGCACTACGACTTCCTCGTCGCCACGATGGACTCGACCGGCTACGGCGTCGACGGCATCCA
>JBHELM010000194.1:0-5898 GCA_046352715.1 Thermoplasmatota archaeon
GACTCACTCGGCGTAGTAGCTGGCCGGGTAGGGGTCCGGCTTGAGCCCCTTGCGCTCGCGGATCTGGCGGGTGACCTTCTCCTGCAGTTCAGGCGCGAGGGTCTCGAAGCCGATGTTTTCGGTCGACCACAGGCAGCGGCCGCCGGTCGCCGAGCGGATGGCGCCCGCGAAGCCGAGCATCTCGGCCACCGGCACCTTGGCGGTGATGGTGGTGGAGTCGCCCTCCTGCTGCATGTCCTGGATGAGGCCGCGGCGCTTCTGGAACTCGCCGGTGGCGCCGCCCATGACGTTGTCGGGGACCGTGACGACGGCCTTCTGCATCGGCTCGATGAGCACGGTGCCGGCGATTGTCATGGCGCCGTAGATGGCGTTGCGGACGGCCGGGATGGTCTGGGCGGGGCCGCGGTGGACCGCGTCCTCGTGCAGCTTGGCGTCCGTGATGATGAACATGACACCCTGGATGGGCTCGCCCGCGCGCGGGCCCGCCTTGACCGCCTCGTTGAAGGCCTCGATGATGAGCTCGAAGGTCTCGTGCAGGTTCTGGATGGCCTTGGTGCCGTCCACGAGCATGCAGGTGCCGTCGATGGCCTTGATCTTCTTGGTGTAGTCCTTGTACGGGAAGTCCAGGGCGACCAGCTTCTCGTGGACCTCTTTCTGGTGCTTCTTGGGGTCCGACGGAATCTCGTTGTCGCGCAGCGCCGTGACGATGTTGGCCGGCAGCGGCTCGGCGGTGATGAAGAACCGGTTGTGGCGGTTGGGCGACTTGCCCTCGAACTCCTGCGGCGACTTGCCCTTCACCGACTCGCGGTAGACCACGATGGGGTTGGAGGTGACGATCTGCAGGTTGAAGTCGCGCTCGATGCGGTGGGTGATGACCTCAAGGTGCAGCTCGCCCATGCCCGACATCAGGTTCTCGCCCGTCTCCTGGTTGATCTTGACCTGGACCGACGGGTCGCCCTTGCTGATCTGGCGCAGCACGTCGACCAGCTTGGGCAGGTCCTTCATGTGCTTGCACTCGACGGCCACGGTGACGACGGGGTCGCTGACGTGGACGATGCGCTCGAACGGCTCCATGTCGGGGTCCGAGGTCATGGTGTAGCCGGCCATGGCGTCGCGCAGGCCGGTGACGGCGACGATGTTGCCGCCGGTGGCCTTCTCGACGGGGATGCGGTCGGCGCCCACCATCAGGCCGACCTGCTGGATGCGGTTCTTGGTCTTGGTGCCGCCGACGTACAGCTCGACGCCGCGCTCGACGGTGCCCGAGAACAGGCGGCCGATGGCGATCTCGCCGGCGTGCGGGTCGATCATGATCTTGGTGACCATGAACGCCACGACGCCGTTGGGGTTGGCCTCGCGCATGTCACGCCCGACCTTGGTCTCCTGGTCGCCGTGCCAGATGTGGCGGATGCGGTACTCCTGCGCGACCTTGGGGCTGGGGATGCGGTCGGCCACGGTGTCGAGCACCACGGAGGCGACGGGGGCAAGCTTGGCCAACTCCTTCTGGGTGTCGTTCTTGCAGTGGTTGTAGACGTCCTTGAACGAGACGCCGGACTTCTTCATGTACGGCAGCGAAACGCCCCACTTGTGGTAGGCGGAGCCGAACATGACCGAGCCGTCCTCGATGCGCACGCCCCACTTGCCGCGGAACTCCTCCGGCAGGTTGCGGTTGATGAGCTCGTTGACCTTGTTGATGATCTTGACGAAGCGCGCCTGCATCTCCTCGGGGGTGACCTTGAGCTCGTTGACGAGGCGGTCCACCTTGTTGATGAAGAGGGTCGGACGGACCTTCTCGCGCAGCGCCTGGCGCACCACGGTCTCGGTCTGGGGCATCGGGCCCTCGACCGCGCACACCAGGATGATGCAGCCGTCGACGGCGCGCATGGCGCGGGTGACGTCGCCGCCGAAGTCGACGTGGCCCGGCGTGTCGATGAGGTTGACGAGGTAGTCCTTGTTGTTGAAGTGGTGCACCATCGAGGCGCACGCGGCGTTGATGGTGATGCCGCGCGCCTGCTCCTCGGGGTCGAAGTCGAGCGCGCGCTGCTGGCCGGCCAGCTCCTGCGAAATCATGCCGGCGCCGGCGAGCAGGTTGTCCGAGAAGGTGGTCTTGCCGTGGTCGATGTGGGCCGCGATGGCGATGTTGCGGATGTTCTCGAGGTTGCCCATGACCGAGACGGCCTTGGCGATGTTGTCTTCCTTGCGTCCCATAGTGCACCAGCGGAGTCTGAGCCGGGGTAGGGGTCTACCCTGGACTTCTGGGGGTCGGGGACCTGTCCGCCCATAAAAGGGTGGTGGCTGGGAAAACCGGGCGGGAAGCGCTCAGTCGTTGGTGACGGCGTGGTCGCGCAGCCAGCGCGCCTTGAACTCGACGTACTCCATGCGCTGGCGGCGGTTGCGCTCGAGGTCTGCCTGGAGTTCCGCGTGGTCGATGCGCAGCGCTGCAATCTCGGGGTTCACAGGCCCACCTCGCGCAGGCGGGCGGCGGGGACGCTGAGCCTCACGAGGAAGGACTGGAGTTCCGGGCGGTTGAGCCTTTCGTCCAGCACCACCAGCAGGTGGCGGGCGTCCTCCAGGTCCTTCTCGGAGCCCATGTAGAGCTTGTAGGCGATCTGCAACTCGAAGGGCGCCAGCGGCACGGGGTGGCCGTTCAACTCCACGAGGACCCGGTGCGCCAAGCTGTAGCGGTCCAGGTCATTCTTGGCCCACTTCATCTCCATGTTGGGCTCCAGGGTGCCGTGGCGGGCAAAGCGCAGGGCCAAGCCGTCCTGCAGGTAGTCGTGGTAGGCGGAGCTCCAGCGCGACGTGTTGAGGCAATCAAACCGGCCCTGGACGGACTCCCACCAGTCCCGGAACGTTGGCTCGGGCAACCTCTCCAGCAGGAGGTCGATGTCCTCCGTCATGCGGTTTCGGCCAAAGGCAAGCGCGACGTATCCTGAGACGACCACGGCGGGATGGCCGGGCGGGAGCGTGGCGAGAAACTCGCGCGTGAAGGCATCGTAGTCCGTTTCGGCCTTCTCCACCCGGATTCGTTCCCCTCCGAGGTGGATGCGCACGCGCTGCGGAACGCCCGGCAGAAGAAAAAGCGGCGGAAAGCGCTACGCGGCGACGGCGTGGGCCTGTGCCACCGGAACGGGACGGGCCGCGGGGCGGGCGTTGCGCCACAGCTCCATGGCGCGCGCCTTGAACGTCGGCAGGACGCGGGGGTCGCTGGCCTCGGGGCGCAGCGGCACCATGGTGGCCTTGAACAGGCCGGGGGCGCGGGCGTGCACGAACAGCAGCAGGCCGTTGGCCTCCACGACGTCCACGATGTCCTTCCAGGCGTAGCGGCGCCGGCGCGGCCCGGACTCCACGACGAGGGCGTCGGCCTCCAGGCGCAGGTCGCGCAGGCCAGGGTACTCCTTCAGCGCCATGCGCTTGGCCTTCTTCTCCATCGACTGCCAGCGCGAGGCGGCCCACAGGAAGATGGTGCCAGGCACCAGGACGGCCAGGGGCTCGTTGTGGACCAGGTTGGCCCAGCCGCCGGCGCGCCACGCCTCGAACGCGGTGAGGGCCACCAGGGCGATGGGCACGGCCAGCACCCAGGCCCAGAAGCGGCGCCGGAAGACCTTCTGGTCGGTGTACTGGACGAAGGCGCGGTAGTCGTCCCGCTCGGTGACGACCCGCAGGACGGGCGCTCCTGGTGTCTGCATACCCGAACGTTGCCCGAGGACGCTTATGGCGTTGAGCGACAACCCTTTAGGGAGGCAGCTGCCGGGAGGATTCCCTACTTGAGGGCATCGCCCATCACAAGGGGGGCACCGTGGCGCCCACCTCGCCGGTGTCCCTGCGGTTGTTGCCGTTCTGGTCGTCGTAGACGGTGATGGCGCCGTCGGGGGCCTGGGCGGTGGCCAGGTTGGGGCAGGGGAACGGCGGCGTCCACACCTTCCCCGCAAGCAGGTTTCCCACCTGGAACGCCACCGGCACCGAGCAGGTCCCGTCGTGGTTGTCGCGCGGGAGAGTGCTGCCCAGCGTGGGCACGACCGCCAGGAACCCGTCGATGCCGCCGCCGCTGGCCAGCTGGAAGGCCCCCGGCGTCGTGGGGAAGTCCGTCGAGGAGGTGCTGCCGGTGAGGTAGGCGTTGCCAAGCAGGTCCACGGCGATGCCGGCCGCCACGTCGTAGCTGCTTCCCCCCAGGTAGGAGGAATAGGCCAAGCCGCTTCCGTCGAGGGTGAACCTTGCCAGGAACAGGTCGGTCGCGCCGGCGGGGAAGGCGTGGTATGGCCCCCACGAAACCGGCAAGGTGGCGGAGTCCGCGTCCCCGACCACGTAGGCGGCGCCCAGCGCGTCCAGCGCGATGTCGGCGGCGCCGAACCCGAGGTAGGTGGAGTAGGCCAGGCTGGCCCCCGTCGCGTCGAGCTTCGTGAGGAAGCCGTCGTAGCCCCACAGGCTGGCAGACTTGTACGCCGCGGCCGTGACCGGGAAATCGCCCGAGTAGGAGTTCCCCGTCACCAGGGCGTTCCCGAGGCCGTCCACGGCGATGCCGAGGGCGGAGTCGGACTGCGTCCCTCCCAGGAACGTGGAGAACGCGATGCTGGTCCCGGCCGGCGCCAGCTTCGTGACGAAGGCGTCCAGGTCGCCGGCCCACGCCGTCTGGAAGGCGCCGGTGGTCTTGGGGTAGTTGTAGGAGGCGGTCTCGCCCGTGACGTAGGCGCTGCCCGACCCGTCGATGGCAAGGCCGTAGCTGCGCTCGTTGCCGCTCCCGCCCAGGTATGTGGAGTAGACCAGGCCGGTCCCGGTGGGGTTGAGCTTCGTGACGAAGACGTCCTCCCCGGGATGCTTCAGCATGATGGGGCTGGCGAGCGGGAAGTTGGACGATTCCGAGTAGCCGCCGAGGTAGGCGTTCCCTGCACCGTCCACGGCGATGCCCGTCGCGGCGTCGTAGCCATTCCCGCCCAGCAGCGTGGAGTAGACGAGGCTGCTTCCCGACGGGTTGAGCTTCAGGGCGAACGCGTCGAAGCTGGCGTCGACGTAGTCCTGGAACGCTCCCGGCGTGGTGGGGAACAGGACGTCGCTGGTGGTGCCCGTGACGTAGGCGTTGCCCGAGCCGTCGGCGGCGATCTTCATGCCGTAGGTGGTGTAGGCGATTCCGAAGTAGGTGCTGTAGACGCGGCCGAGGGGCCCCAGCTTGGTCACGTGCACCAGCTCGTCGGCGCCGCAGCAGACCAGCGCGGTCTGGTAGGCGCCGGGCGTGGTGGGGAAGTTGGCCGAACTGGTGTACCCCACGACGTAGGCGTTGCCGGATCCGTCCAGGGCGACGTCCTGCCCGCGGTCCTCGCTGCTCCCGCCCACGTAGGTCGAATAGAGCAGCGGGTCGATGACCAACGGACGCGCGGCGTCGTGCGGGCCCACGGCGAAGCGGACCGTGCCGTCGGGGTCGAGGAGATAGTTCGAGCGGACCGCCTGCCGCGCCTGTGCGGCGGGCTGGTAGGTGACGGGGGCGGCGTGGCGCAGCAGCCCCAGCGGCGTCGGGAGCGCGAGGTCGCCCGCGGCGTCGACGGCGGGGCGGCCGGAGAGGCCGTCGAAGCGCAGCTGGATGGCCGCGGGGGAGGGGCCCGGCTGCACGATGAAGTCGTACTCCAGGCTGCCGTCGGAGGCGCCATAGTACCGCAGGTCGATGCCGGGGTAGACGTCCCGCAGCAGGACCTCCTGGAACGTGGGCACGTCGGTGCGCCAGGCGGCGGGGTCCTTGCCGAGGAAGTAGTTGGTGTGGTAGGGCCCGGCGGCATCCGTGCCCACCGCGGGGTCCGGGTTGCCGCCCTGGAGGCTCATGGAGACGGCCCACGGCCGCGGGGACGGGGCGGGCAGGGTGGGCAGGCCGCCTGCGGAGGGGAGGGGTTGCCCGGGCAGCGCCTGCACCAGCAC
>JBHELM010000195.1:0-4401 GCA_046352715.1 Thermoplasmatota archaeon
GGTCTACAGGTTGCGGGGAAGTGGGCCGGGGCCTTCCCAACCCATTGACGTTGGCCGCGAACGGTTCCTAGCGTCTACGACTGGCGCTCGCGTTCGAGGTCGGCAAGCCTACCACCCTCCCGGCTATGGGAGTGGAGGCTCCGGCAACGGAGGCACAGCCCCCTCTTGTCGGTCGCCCCTCCCGCTCCTGGAACGTTCAAATATCGCTCCCTTGTCGCGCAGTCCATCGGGCCAGCCCGCCGGCCGGCTTGGGAGCTTCGCATGTCCGCCCAGAAAGGAACCGTCTACCGCGTCAGCGGCCCCGTCGTGACCGCCACCGGCATCAAGCCCGCCATGTACGACATCGTGCGCGTGGGCGACGAGCGCCTGATGGGCGAAGTGATCCAGATCGAGGGTGAGCACTCCATCATCCAGGTCTACGAGGACACCTCCGGCGTCAAGCCCGGCGAGCCCGTTGAGAACACCGGATTGCCGCTGGTCGTCGAGCTGGGCCCCGGCCTGCTCACCTCCATCTACGACGGCATCCAGCGCCCGCTCGAGGTGCTGCAGGAGCAGATGGGCCACTTCATCCTGCGCGGCGTCGACGTCCCCGGCCTCGACCACAGCAAGAAGTGGGACTTCACCCCCCTGGTCAAGAAGGGCGACCAGGTGGAGCCCGGCCAGTTCATCGGCACCGTCCAGGAGTCCAAGTCCATCCTGCACAGGGTCATGGTCCCCCCCGACGTCCAAGGCGGCGTCGTCAAGGACATCAAGGCCGGCTCGTTCACCGTCGAGGAGGTCGTCTGCACCCTCGACAACGGCGCCAAGCTCCAGCTCATGCACAAGTGGCCGGTCCGCAAGCCGCGCCCCTACGCGGAGAAGCAGCTCCCCACCATCCCGCTCAACACCGGCATGCGCATCCTGGACGGCCTGTTCCCCATCGCCAAGGGCGGCACCGCGGCCATCCCGGGCCCCTTCGGCTCCGGCAAGACCGTCACCCAGCAGAGCCTGGCCAAGTACTCGGACGCGAAGGTCGTCGTCTACATCGGCTGCGGCGAGCGCGGCAACGAGATGACGGAAGTGCTGACGGAGTTCCCCGTCCTGGAGGACCCGCAGACCGGCAACCCGCTGATGGCGCGCACCTGCCTCATCGCCAACACCTCCAACATGCCGGTGGCCGCCCGCGAGGCGTCCTGCTACACCGGCATCACCATCGCGGAGTACTACCGCGACATGGGCTACGACGTTGCCCTGATGGCCGACTCCACCTCGCGCTGGGCCGAGGCCATGCGTGAGATTGGCTCGCGCCTGGAGGAGATGCCCGGCGAGGAGGGCTACCCCGCCTACCTCTCCGCCCGCCTGAGCGAGTTCTACGAGCGCGCCGGCCGCTGCACCATCCTGGGCGGCGGCGAGGGCTCCATCTCGGTCATCGGCGCGGTCTCCCCCGCCGGCGGCGACTTCTCCGAGCCCGTCACCCAAGCCACCCTCCGCATCGTCAAGGTGTTCTGGGCGCTCGACGCCAAGCTGGCGCAGCGCCGCCACTTCCCCGCCATCAACTGGCTCCAGTCGTACAGCCTGTACCCCGAGTACCTGGCCAGCTACTACGCCGACAAGGCCGCGCCCGACTGGAACGAGGTCAAGGCGCAGATCATGGAGATCCTCCAGAAGGAGGCCGAACTGCAGGAAATCGTGCAGCTCGTCGGCTCCGACGCCCTGCCGCCCGAGCAGCAGGTCACCCTGGAGACGGCGCGCCTGATTCGCGAAATCTACCTCCAGCAGAACGCCTACGACAAGGTGGACGCCTACTCCAGCCTGCAGAAGGACTACAAGCTGTGGAAGGCCATCCTGCGCTACCAGGACCTGGCGGGCAGCGCTCTCAAGGCCGGCGCCATCGCCAAGGAGATGACCGGCCTCGCCGCCGTCACCGACTTCGCGCGCAGCCGCTTCGAGGCCAACTTCGACGCCGCCTACGACGCCGCGATGAAGAAGATGGAAGCCAACTTCAACGACATCCTCGCGAAGAGCAAGCGGGTGGAAGTCGCGGCGTAGTGCCTAGTTTCAGTAATCTGGCACCGAACTCATCGCCGACCACGGTACGGATGGGTCTGGACTATGCCAGACCAACTTGACAACGTGCGCACTCTGGTCGGTTTCGACGAGGGCAATCAACTGAAATTCAGTGGCAGGTGGAATCCGAAGTCCAGTGCCCCAATCGCCCTCGGCACCTTCCTTGCGGATTGAACTCACATCCAGGGTTGTTCCATCACTCATTTCGGCACGCCAGGTAGCGGAGAGGACTGTGTCCACACTGAAATATTGATTCTTGGTAGGATTCGTTAACGAAAGATGGAGGGTGTGGCAATTCCGCGCTGAACTGCCATAGATGCAGGGCCCCTGCTTGGCCGTGCCCGAACTAACCTGCATGGGGGCCATGTGGGCACTGGATGCGCTGGAACAACCTGCGAGCCAAATCAGGAACAACGCTGCAAGCGTCCACTCAATCCGGAGTCCGGTTTTTGCCTCCATGTCCAATCGAAGGAGGGTGGGGTCATAAGTCTATTTTAACAAGGGCCGGAGAACCTCCAGGGTAGGCGTCAGCGCCTTGCCGATGACGTCCCAGACCTTCTCCGGCACGACGGCGTCGTAGCCGTGGATGAGCGTGTTCCGGAACGCGATGATGGTGCGCCAGGGCACCTCCGGGTGCGCGTCCCGAAAGGCGGGCGACAGGCGCCGCGCGGCCTCGCCGAAGACCTCGAATTGGCGCTCAATGGCGCTGTTGACCATGGGGTCTTCCAGGAAGCGCCGCTGGCCACCCTTGGCGAACCGCAGGATGAGTTCGCCGGCGGCGACCATGTGGTGGAGGGATTCAGCGTCCCGCTCGGTCTGAGAGGTCAAATGGGCTTCGCCTCCGGCAGGACCGACTCCCGCATCCTTGGCGAGAGCCCATCGATGTCGGCGATGTCGACCTTGGTGCCCAGGATGTCTTCGGCGTCCACCACGAAGGCGGAGGCTTCCCACATGCCCACGCCAGGCTTGGTCTGGTACAGGATGTCCACGTCGGAGTCGGGCCGCGCCTCGTTGCGGGCGCGGGAGCCGAAGAGCCAGATGCGCGCGATGCCGTTCTTGCGGGCGGCCAAGCGCAACTCGACGCGGTGCTTGGCGACCAACGGGTCCAGCCCCCCGGTCTGCCGCGCCTCCAGGACGTCCAAGGCTTGCCGGATGACTTCATGGTAAGGTTGGCGCGGGTGCGTGCGCAGCCTGGCAAGCCGTGCGCGCAACGGAAGGGGAAGCTCGATGGTGGTCGTGCCGGCGGTCGCGGTCATCCTATGGAATCCTATAGGATGATGGTCGACTTGACCTTTTCGCCTCCTGTCGAACCACGTGCGCCCCACCCTCCCCTTCAAATATCAAGTCCCCGTCGCGGCGCCCACCATGGCGCAGAAGGAGTACCGCACCATCTCGAACATCAAGGGTCCCCTGGTCTTTGTGCAGAAGACCCACCCCGTCGGCTACGGCGAGCTGGTGCAGTTGCGCCTGCCCAATGGCCAGACCCGCCGCGGCCAGGTGCTCGACACCTCGGGCCAGCACGTCGTCGTGCAGGTCTTCGAGGGCACCACCGGCATCGACAACGACAAGACGACGGTGAAGTTCCTCGGCGAGACCATCAAGTTCGGCGTCAGCAAGAACATCCTGGGCCGCGTCTTCAACGGCGCAGGCATCCCCATCGACGGCGGCGCGGAGATCATTCCCGACGACTACCGCGACATCATCGGCGCGGCCATCAACCCGTACAGCCGCGCCTCGCCGCACGACTTCATCCAGACCGGCATCTCGACCATCGACGGCAACAACTCGCTGGTGCGCGGCCAGAAGCTGCCCATCTTCTCGGGCTCGGGCCTGCCGCACAACGACATCGCCCTGCAGATTGCCCGCCAGGCCAAGGTGCGCGGCACGGACGAGAGCTTCGCCGTGGTGTTCGCCGCGATGGGCATCACGAACGAGGAAGCCAAGAAGTTCATGAACGAGTTCGAGCGCACGGGCGCCCTCAAGCGCGCGGTCATCTTCCAGAACCTGGCCGACGACCCCGCCGTCGAGCGCCTGCTGACGCCCCGCCTGGCCCTCACCGCCGCGGAGTACCTCGCCTTCGATCTCGGCATGCACGTGCTGGTCATCTTCACGGACGTCACCAACTACTGCGAGGCGCTCCGGCAGATCGGCGCCGCCCGCGAAGAGGTGCCCGGCCGCCGCGGCTACCCCGGCTACATGTACACCGACCTCGCCAGCCTGTACGAGCGCGCCGGCAACATCAAGGGCAAGAAGGGCAGCGTGACCCAGTTCCCCATCCTGACGATGCCGGGCGACGACATCACGCACCCCATCCCCGACCTGTCGGGCTACATCACCGAGGGCCAGATCGTCATC
>JBHELM010000196.1:0-9161 GCA_046352715.1 Thermoplasmatota archaeon
CCTGGCGGATGCCCTCCGGCACATCCTTGGACGGGCTGCTCAGCATGGCAGACCATCGGTCTGGCGCGGCTTCATGGTTCTTCGCCACGCACATGTGGGGGGAGAGAAAGGGGCTCAGCGGACCTGGACCCAGTTGGCGGGGATGTCCCGGCCGGACTGCATGCCGTGCGGGATGGAAGCGGAAGGGACAGGGATGGAGACGGCCGCCTCGTGGGCGAGCCACACGTAGCTCTGGCGCATGTCGCGCAGGCTCGGCCGCTCCATGAGGACGCCAAGGCCCCGCAGGGTGCGCAGGGCGGCGTAGACGGTGCGGCGGGGCAGGCCGGTGGTGGCTTGGATGTCGGCGCTGGTCATCGGCTCGTGGGCGCGCAGGGTGCCGAGCACGGTCTGCACGGAAGGGGCGACGGGGGTTCCCGCGACGGTCAGCCCGGGGGCGCGGGTCCGGCGTTCGATGGTGGGCGTGTCGGTCTGGAGTTGCGGTGCCATGCGATCCCTCTGGTCCCGGTGTAAGCCGGCGGGTCTCCAAGCCAAGACAAGCCGCGTGCTCCGTTAAGAAGCGAGGCACCCCAAACATGTTTGGCACGACCGTTAGGTTCACATGCAAGAAGGGCGCGCCCCAGAAGACGGCAAGCCTTGCGCCTCAGATGCGACCTTGAGGAGCCAGACCCCAATCGCACGCACCCCAAAGGGAGACGGTTCGTGTCCTTCGTGCGATCCGTGGTCCATCGCGTCTTTGCAAACTGGTGCAGGCGCGGGGGCTGCTCAAAGCAGGTATTGTGGCTTGACCTCGTCTGAGGGAGTCGAGGAGGCGCGGGCGAGGTCGCGCAAATACGCCTTGAGGCCGACGACCTCGTCGATCTGTGCCGGGTCGACGCCGCGCAGCTCCGCCGTGTAGAACGAGGTGTAGTCCAGGAGCGCCAGGGCGCGCGCCTGCTCGACGACATGGTCCGCGAAGCAGCGGATGGGGCCGAACTGGCGGTGGTGCCACGGCACCCCCCACGCCAGGTGGCGGCGGCGCATGAACTCCAGGCGGCGCTCCATCTCCGGGTCCTGCGCGGCGTGGCTCAGCGCCAGGGCCGTGAAGTGGGCGCGCAGCGGGTCGCCGCTCCACCCCGTGCCGGCGTTGTGGTTGCACTCCGGCACCTCCTCGACGTCGCAGATCTTCTTCGCGTTCTCGTTCAGCAGCGAGGCGAAGAAGACGCCGAGGCCGGCGAAGGCGGGCGTGACGTAGACCTGCGGGATGCGGTCGGCCAGCCGGCGCGCCAGGAGGCGGGCCTCGTTGCGCGGCTCCGGGACGTGCGGGCCGCAGGCGGCGACCACCTCGCGCACCGCGGCGGCGGCCTCCTTCACCGGCACGGTGGCGCCCAGCAGGCCCGAGCCCTCGAGGAACCCCAGGACGCTGAACCAGGCGTGCGCCAGCGCCACCCGGGGCTGGTAGCCCGTCGGCTGCGGCACGGTGCGCTCCGCCAGCTCCGCCACGGGGCCGCCGGTGGTGAAGGCGGTGACGCGGCAGCCGCGGCGGCGCGCCTCGCGGGCGGCGGCCAGGGTCTCCTCGGTGCGCCCGGAGTAGCTGAGCGCGAGGACGTGCCAGTCCTGCTTGACGTGGCGGGGCAGGTCGTGGTGCTGCAGCAGCGTGAACGGGGCGTCGAGCACCCGCGCCGCGGCGTCGCGCACCAGCATCGCGGTCGCCCCCGAGCCGCCCATGCCGGCGAAGAGCAGCCCGTTGGCCTTGAGCCCGGGCACGGCGGCCTCCAATCCAGCGCGGAAGCCGGTCTCGACGAGCCCCGCCTTGCCCTGCACCTGCCCCAGGAAGCTGGGGTTGACCGTCGCCTGCATGCCCATCCCGCTTCCAGGGGGGCCGCCTAGGGGCTTGCGGGACAGACGGCGGGGACATGCGGCTTGTCCGTTGCCCGCTGTCCCTGCACCCCTTACATTTCGGGGGGCCGAGAGCAGCAGGTCGGATGCGCCCCTGCCCGCCGTGGCCCCGCCCGCCTTGCATGGCGGCGGCACCCCCCACGCCCCGGGAGGTGGCGCCGTGACCCGCCTCGCCCTCGTCCTCGGGGTGCTGCCGTTCCTGCCGCCCGGCCGCGGCGCGCTCATCCTCATGCTGGGAGGGTTGGTCGTCCTGCCAGTCTCGCTCCTCATGTCCCGCATGGGCGCCCGCCCGGTGAAGGCGCAGCCGCGGCACGCCCCCCTGGAGTTCGTCGCCGTCCCGGCAGCGCCGCCCCCCGTCCAGGCCGCACAGTGGCAGCCGGTCGAGGCCCCGGCCCAGCCTGCGCACGCCGCGCCCGTCGCCCAGGCCGCACAGGCCCTCCATCCCCGCGTGGCCCACCACGCCGCGCAGGCCGCGCGCCCCTGGGGCGGCACCGGGCTTGAGCGCGCCCTCCGGCAGGCCGTGGGGGGGACGCACCTCCTGCTCGCCGAGCCGGGCCGCTACGTCGTGCGCCTGGGCCGCTGCGACTCCTGCGCGCGCCACCTGCACGCCTGCGAGGCCGAGCGGGCCGCCCTCCAGCAGGCCGTCGCCGCCTACCTGCGCGACCCCCACGTCGCCGAGGTCGCCTGCGGCCGGCTCGACCGCCGCACCACCTGCACGTTCGACATCCGGGGGCGCTGAGTGGCCGACCGCCTCGCGCACGCCCTCACCGCCCGCACGCCGGCGCGCCACCGCGGCGGCAAGGGCCGCTCCCTCTTCGGCTTCCTGGCGGGCGGCTTCTGCGGCTACGCCATCTACTGGGTCGGCGCGACGCTGGCGGGCTGGGAGGACCTGGTCAAGATGCCGCGCGACACCCTGCCCGACCAGTTCCTGCGCCCCCTGCAGGTCTTCACCGCCTGGGAGGTCGCCCTGGTCCTCACCGGGGCCATCCTGGGGACGATGGTGGCGCGCTACCGCTGGCGCATCGCGGGCCTGCTGAGCTACGTCGCGCTGGTCTCCCTCATCGCGGGCTACCTCGCCTACTCCGTCACGGTCTCCATCCCCAAGGTGCCGGCGGGCGAGCGCTGGCTCAGCTACGTCCTGCTGGCGGCGGAGACCGGCGGCCTCAGCCTCATCGTCGTGTTCTCCTTCTACTCGCTGGACGCCTCGACGCGGCGGCGCTGGGCCCGCGTCGCCGCCGAGCGCCCCTTCGACCCCGGCCTGCGCCCCAAGGTCGCCTTCGAGGTGCCGGTCTTCAACGAGCCCTTCGACATGGTGCAGCAGACCATCCTCCACCTCCTGCGCCAGGACTACCCGCGCGACCGCTTCCTCGTCGCCGTGGTCGACGACAGCACCGACGCCGCCCTCGCCGGCCGCCTCGCGCAGTTCTGCTCCCAGGTCGGCGCCGACTACGTCCGCCGGCCCACCCGGCGCGGCTTCAAGGCGGGCGCCCTCAACCACGCCACCCGGCTCCTGCCCCCCGACTTCGAGTTGGTGGCGGTCATCGACGCCGACTACTGGGTGCAGCCCGACTTCCTCAAGCACACGGTGGGCTACTTCACCGACCCCTCGCTGTCGTTCGTGCAGACGCCGCAGGACTACCGCAACACGGACGAGTCGTTCCTGACCCGGCGCTACAAGCGCGCGGAGGCCTACTTCTACCACGCCATCATGCCCAGCCGCAACGAGCAGGGCGCCATCATCTTCTGCGGCACGATGGGCGTGCTGCGCCGCCGCGCCCTGGAGGAGATCGGCGGCTTCGCGGAGGACCAGATCTGCGAGGACGCCGAGGTGTCGGTGCGCCTGGCGTGCGCCGGCTGGGACTCCCTCTACGTCGACCACACCTTCGGCCGCGGCCTCATGCCCGCCGTCTTCGAGGCCTACAAGAAGCAGTTCCATCGCTGGGCCTTCGGCAACGTCCGCATCCTCTTCTCGCGCACGGGCATGATCCTGCGCTCGCGGATGAGCCGGCGCCAGAAGTTCGACTTCCTCGTCTCCAACCTGCACTGGTTCGACGGCCTCTTCGTCACCACCATCGCGCTCGTCCTGCTCTACCTGGGCCTCGGCCCCGTCCTGGGCTACGACGCCGTGACGCACCACCAGCGCGAGCTGTCGCTGCTGGCCCTGGTGCCGGTGTTCCTCCTGTTCGACGGCCTGCTGCGCCTGCACATCGTCCTGCGCCGCGCCGGCCGCAGCCGCCTGCGCGAGGCGGTGATGATCCAGGGCATGTGGTTCGCCATCAAGTTCACCAACATGTGGGCCGCCACCAAGTGCCTGCTCGGCTTCCGCACGCCGTTCGTGCGCACGCCGAAGGACCCGGGCCGCCGCCTCGGCCGCGTCCGGGCGTTCTTCCGCTCGCTGCGCATCACCAAGCTCGAGAGCCTGCTGGGCGCCGGGCTGATGGCGGTGGCCGTCCTCAACGCCCAGCGCCTCCGCCTCCACCCGCCGGCCGAGTGGGGCGCCTGGCTGCTGCCGGCGTGGCTGGGCCTCTACGCCCTGTTCTTCCTCAGCGCCCCCATCTACGCCTACCTCTCCTACCGCACCCTGCGCCCGCTTGCCAACCCCGCCCCGCTGGCCGCGCCCACGCCGCGCTGGGAGCCGGTGTAGCGCCAAGGACGTCCCACGGGCCCTGTCCCAACAACCCCATCGCTCCCCCCGCGGATGGAGAGGCATGAACGCAACGCGTGCCATCCTGTGGGTGCTCGGCATCGTGTTCGTGCTGGGCGGCGCCTACATGCTGTACTTCGAGACCGGCCTGAGCCGGTGGTTCAGCATCGGCGTCCTGACGGCAGGGTTCCTGCTGTTCATCGGCCTGGCCGTGCTGGGGTTCGCCAACCGTGCGCCCTCGGACGCTCCCCTTGTGGAGCGCGAGGTCGTCCACGAGAACGGCCCCACCTACGAGCGCCGCCGCCTGTAAAGGCCCGGCGCTTGCCGACCTCCTCCCCTTCCCCTCCCCTTCCCCCTTGCTTTCTTCTTGCTTCTTGCTTTCGCTTTCCACGTTTCCGTTCCCGCAGAGCGGCCCGGACCTGTTCGGGCTGGGCAAATGCTATCGTGCCGGAGTCCCCCACCGGGCCTCATGGTGATTCCCCCGGGCGCAGCCGAGCCGCTGCGCCGTGGGGTGCATCCGGGCGTCCTCGACGCCATCCTGGAGGCGAGCCGCGAGGCCATCGTCTGCCTGGACGCCGGCGGCAGCGTCACGGCGTGGAGCCGCGGCGCCGAGCTCGCGTACGGCTACCTGCCCCACGAGGCCATCGGGCGCCGCCTGGAGGAGTTCCTCGTCCCCGAGGAGGGGGAGGAGGAGCAGGTGCGCCTCGCGCTGCTGGCAGGCGGCCAGGCGCCGCGCTTCGAGAGCGTGCGCCGGCGCAAGGACGGCAGCCGCGCCGAGGTCTCGGTGGCGATGCAGGCGCTGCACGACGCCGCCGGCAAGGTCACCGGCTTCTGCCTGGTCGAGCGCGAGGCCGGCGAGGGGGGCCTCGCCGAGGAGGTCGCCCGCCTGCAGGAGCGCGACCGCCTGCGCACCGAGTTCCTGAGCGAGTCGGCGCACGAGCTCAACACCCCGCTCACCCCCGTCCGGCTCCAGCTCCAGCTCCTCAAGCTGATGAAGGACCTCACGCCGCAGGAGCGCGCCAACATCGACGCCCTCGAGCGCAACATCCTGCGCCTGGGCGGCCTGGTGCAGGACATGCTCGACGCCGCGCGGCTGCAGTCCGGCCGCTTCCGCCTCGAGCGCTCCCGCCTCGACCTGGGCCGCCTCGTCGAGGAGACCGCGGACGCCTTCCGCGTGCAGGCCCACCAGGAGGGGCTGCGGCTGGAGTGCCACGCCGACCCGCTGCTGATGGTGCACGCCGACCCCAACCGCGCCACGCAGGTGATGTTCAACCTCCTCAGCAACGCCGTCAAGTTCAACCGCCGCGGCGGCGCGGTCGAGGTCGGCGCGCGCCGCGAGGGGGACCAGGCGCTGGTGTGGGTGCGCGACACCGGCATCGGCCTCACCCAGGACCAGGTCGGCCGCCTCTTCCGCCCCTTCGGCCGCCTGCACGAGGAGGTCGCCGGGATCCCGAAGGGGACCGGCCTCGGCCTCTACATCTCCAAGGGCATCGTCGAGAGCCACGGCGGCCGCATTTGGGCCGAGAGCGAGGGTCCCGGCAAGGGCTCGACGTGGTGGGTCACGCTGCCGCTGGACGAGCCCGGCGAGCCCGCCGCGCCGATGGACGGCCCGCAGACCTCGTTCTGAGTCCGCCCCTTGTCCGCTGTCGATGCCGAACAGCAACGGGACGCGGGGGTCGCCCCTTCAACCGCGAAAAAGGCGCGAAAGAACAGGAGTCTTGCCTATCGTTTCGCGGCCTTCGCGGTTGATGGTGGTGTCCGTGTGGCTTGACGCCGGCGCTAGATCTCGACGCCCGCCACGGGGGACTGGCCGACCTTGGGCACGCGCAGCCGGCGCCACGCCGCGACGCAGGCCAGGGCAAGGCAGGCCACCGTCACCGTGGCGACGATGGCGGAGGCGCTGAAGCCGCTGGGGAGGGAGGCAGTCAGCAGGGCGAGCAGGCCGACCAGGGGCGGGCTCACGCCCAGGCCGATGAGGGCGTGCAGGCCGCGCTGGCCTGGGCGGCTGGAGCCGACGCTGGCCTCAACGAGGAGGTAGCCCGGGACCACGAGCAGGATGGGGAGCGTCACGGCGGCGCGCAGGAGGCTGCCCCCGGGGAGGGAGCCGGACAGGAGCGCCGCGAGGACGGCTAGGGCCGCGGCGGCAGCCAGGTCCAGGACGCGGCCCAGGCGGGCGGGCTTGCGCTGCGGTGGGGCGTCGGCCGGCGGCACGGCGGTCATCGCGCGAGGGTCGCACGCCGCGCCGCATGAAGGCTCCGCCAGGAACGCTCCAGGAGAGGCTTGCCCGTGCGACATGTCGGGCCAGGCGTTGTCCCGCAAACCGCTTGGGGGGGAGAGGACAGGCAAGAGGCCGAACGGCCATGCTGCTCTCCGCTCGCACCAAGTGGGTTGGCCTGGGGCTGGCCATCAGCGCCACCGCCGCCGCGGTCCTCGTCGCGTTCCTGCTCCGCCTCGCGGACCCGCTCTCCAGCCCGGTCATCCCCGCCGAGGACCCCTACACCCACATGGCCCTCGTGCGCGAGCACCTGCGCACCGGCGCCCTGGACCCGCTCTACCCGAAGGGGGACCTCTACCCCCCCGGCCTGCACGCGTTCCTCGCCGCCGCGTGGACCTACAGCGGCATGGACCTCTACCAGATTGTCCTGCTCGGCCCCGTCCTGCTGGGCGCCATCGGCGTGCTGGGCATGGCGCTCGTGCTGGCGCGCAACCAGGGCCCACTCGCCGGGTTCGTGGGCGCCCTTGCCCTCGCCGTGGCGCCCGAGGCCATCTTCCGCACCAACATGATGAGCCCCACGGCGCTCGACCTCGCGCTGCTGCCGTTCTACTTCCTGGCCGTGCTGGAGCTGCTCAAGGGCCGGCTCGGCTGGCTCGGCGTGGCGGCGCCGATGACGGTGTTCTTCGTCGTCTCGCACCCCTGGCTGTTCCCCATCCTGGGGATGATGGGCGCCGCATTCATCGTCCTGGCGGTGCTGTTCCCGTGGCCAGCCCGCTTCGCCCCGCTCTCCCTGGTGGGCGCCGCGGCGGCGCTGGCCTGCATCGGCTTCGGCACCGGCCTCATGCTGTCGACCTGCGGCGGCCTCTGCGGCCCCGGCCTGCGCGACATCGTGGAGGTGCCGCACACGGCGTTCTTCGACGCGCTCCCCACCCTCGCGATGGTGGCGAGCGTCGTGCCGCTGGGCGTGCTGCTCGCCTCCCCCAAGCTGCGCGCCAAGGCGGCCGCGTGGACCCCGGGCCGCCCGCGCAGCGTGTGGCTGCGCCTTGTGGCCAGCGCCGGCATCGCCGTCACGCTCTACATGGTCACGACCCGCGCGCTCGCGGCCGGCCTGCCGGAGTACGTCGACCTGCACAAGATGTTCGGCTGGCCCATCGTGGTCCTCGCCTTCGCGGCCCTCGTCGCCCTGCCGTTCGTCGCCAGCCCCGCCGCCTACGCGGGCGCCGGCCTGTTCGCCGCGACCTACCCGTTCGTCGTCTTCAACCCGCTGCACAGCCCCTTCTGGCCGCACCGCACCGCCGTCTTCCTCGGCCTCGGGCTCGTGATGCTGGCCGGGGTGGCCGCGGGCGCCCTCGCGCACGGCATCGCCGTCGCGTGGAACGCATCCCTGGCCCGGCGCGTGCGCAGGAAGGCGGCGGCCGGCGCGGACCCGCACCCCTCCCACGCGGGCTCGCAGGCGATGCTCCTGCTGCTCGGGGTCCTGACGGTCCCGGCCTTCGTGGGCGGGGCGGTGTACGCCGGCACGCCCGACGGCTACTCCGGCGGCTGGTACCGCATGTACCCCGCGTGCGAGATGGACGCCCTGCGCGACGTCGCCAAGATGGTGGACGCCGACCCGAAGGCGGTCGTGATGGCGGGCGACTGGGAGGCCAAGCTGGTCATCGCGTCCCTGTCCTCGGATGCCTCGCGCGTCTGGTACAAGCAGACCTTCTTCACCAGCGCGGAGTCGCGCCAGGACACCGAGGCGCAACTGGCCCACAACGGCCGCCCCCTTATCGTCGTCGTCGACCGCTACGTCAAGGTGGAGACCCCCGAGGCCGACACCTCGTTCGTGCAGGGTCTGCCCTACCACTCCCTCGGCACCTGGTGCGCCAACGGCGGCACCGGGCAGAGCCGCCTGCAGGCCTACAGCACCGGGGGGACGGCATGACGCGTCGCGTGGTCAGCATCGTCGTGCCCGCCAAGGACGAGGAGGCCGCCATCGGCGACACCCTCGCCTCCCTCCCCGTGCAGACGCTGCGCACCGTCGGCTACGAGCCGGAGATCGTGGTCCTCGACGGCAACAGCCGGGACGCCACCGTGGACATCGCGCGCTCGCACGGCGCCATCGTCGTGCGCGACCGCGGCCGCGGCAAGGGCGCCGCCGTGCGCGACGCCCGCCACGCCCTGCGCGGCGAGTTCACCGTGATGATGGACGCCGACGGCACCTACGCCGCCGACGCCCTGCCCCGCCTGCTCGACCCGCTGGGCCGTGGCGACGCGGACGTGGTGATGGGCCACCGCCGCAAGCAGCCCGGCGCCATGACGGGCGTGCACCGCTTCGGCAACACCATGCTCTCCCTCGGCGCCACCGTGCTGTACGGCCGCCGCTGCCCCGACCTCTGCACCGGCCTGTGGGGCTTCCGCACCGAGGCGCTGCGCGCGCTGCCG
>JBHELM010000197.1:0-5950 GCA_046352715.1 Thermoplasmatota archaeon
GTTCTACTTCACGCCGGGCGATGCAAACGGCGACGGCGGCGGCGTCAAGGTCTTCGACACCAGGTTCGGCAAGATCGCCCCGCTCATCTGCTGGGACCAGTGGTACCCCGAGGCCGCGCGGCTGGCCGCCCTGAAAGGCGCCGAGATCCTGGTGTACCCGACGGCCATCGGCACCTGGGTCGGCGAGATGGAGCACAAGGAGTCCCAGCACCAGGCGTGGCACACCATCCAGCGCTCGCACGCCGTCGCCAACGGCTGCTTCGTCGTGGCGGTCAACCGCATCGGCCGCGAGCAGGACCTGCAGTTCTGGGGCCGCTCCTTCGTCGCCCGCCCCATGGGCATCGTCGCCGCCGAGGCCGGCGAGGCGGAGGAGGTGCTGGTGGTGCCGTGCGACCTGAAGGAGATCGAGGCGGCCCGCCGCGGCTGGCCCTTCCTGCGCGACCGCCGCATCGACGCCTACGGCGACCTCACGCGGCGCTACATCGACTGACCCCCAAACCACGGATTCCACGGATGGCCGCCTGGGTCGTCATTGGAACATCCGAATCCGGGAAATCAGTGGTTTAGGGGGATTTGAGTTTCCAGCCCAGAAGCGCCATCAGCGGCCCGCCGACGCCGTTCGCCGCAGCGTTCGCCAGCGCCAGGCCGACGCGGCCGCTGCGCCACAGGTCGACGGTCTCGAAGGAGTAGGTGCTGAGCGTCGTGAACGCGCCGAGGAAGCCGACCACGGCGAGCAGGCGCGTGGCGTGCTCCGCCGGCTCCGGCAGCATGAGCAGGCCGATGGCGAAGGCGCCCGCGAGGTTGACCAACAGCGTGGCCCACGGGAACGACTTGGTGGGAAGCCACGTGGAGACGCCGAAGCGCAGCAGAGCGCCCGCGATGCCGCCGGCCGCGACGAGCAGCAGGCCGCGGAAGTCCATGCCCCATCGAGCTGGAGGCGGGCGATAGGCGTTGCGAAGCGGCTCTCTCCCCAAACCACGGAGTTCACGGAAGACACGGATTTTGCCAGGACGCAAGGCCGAAGCCGCATCCGTGTTATCCGTGGAATCCATGGTTGCGTGGGGATTGGAGTGGCACCGCGCCTAGCCCTCGGCAATATCGGCCAGATCGTCCTGGCGCTCTCCGATGTGGACCTCGGGGCCGGTGAAGCGGCCACGCAGCCGCCCCAGCCAGATGGGCGTGAGGAGCGTCGTCACGAGCACCACGTAGAGCAGGAGGGCGTACTGCCAGTTCGCGAGCAGCCCTGCCGACAGCCCCAGCGACGCGAAGATGAGGCCGACCTCGCCGCGCGGCACCATCCCGACGCCGACCGTGAGGCGCTGCGCCTGCCCCTTGACCACGCCCCAGCCGCAGGCGAGCTTGGCGGCCACGGCGACGGCGGCGAGGAGCGTGCCGAGGAGCAGGACGGGCCCGGCGTTGCGCGCCAGTTCGCCGACCTCGACGTGCATCCCGAGGGTGACGAAGAAGAGGCCCACAAGCAGGGACGCCAGCGGGCGCAACTGCTCGAACAGGCCGTGCGCCGAGCGCGCCTCCGCCAGCAGGAGGCCAGCGGTGAAGGCGCCCACGATGTCGGCGAGCCCGGCGAGGCTGGCGGCGTAGGACATGGCCAGGGCGAAGGCGACGGCGAGGGCGAGCGGGAAGCTTGCGGCCTGGAAGCGCGCGCCCAGCCAGTCGAAGGCGCGCGGCACCAGCTTGAGGCCGAGGGCGAGGCTCACCGCAAGGAAGCCGATAGCGATGCCGGCGATGCGCAGGATGCCGAGGGCGTCCACCGCCTGCCCACCGGTCGCGGCTCCGATGAGTGCCGCCACGACGGCGAGGATGAGCAGGCCGCCGACGTCGTCCAGCACGGCGGCGCCAAGGATGATGCGCGCCTCGGGGGACTTGAGGCGGCCCAGGTCGGCCAAGACGCGCGCCGTGATGCCGACGCTCGTGGCGGTGAGGGCCGCTCCGACGAAGACGTGCAGCAGGTTGGCGGGGATGGCTGCGTCTGCGGCGTGCCACGGCTCCCACGCGGCAGAGAGCGCCCAGCTCGCGGCGTAGCCGAGGGCGAAGGAAACCACGATGCCGATGAGCGCGACCAGGAGGCTGGAGACGCCGACCTTGCGCATTTCGGAGACGCGCGACTCCAGGCCGACCTCGAAGAGGAGCAGGATGGCGCCGACGGCGGCGAGCGCCTGCAGCACCGCGACCTCGCCGGAGCGGGGGCCTGCGAGGGCAGCAAGGTCGGGCAGGCCGAGGACGTCGCCCAGGAGGCCAGCACCGAGGAGGATGCCGACGAGCAGTTCGCCCAGGACCGCCGGCTGCCGGAGCCGGACCGCCGCCTCGCCGCCGAGCTTGGCGCCCAGGAAGAGGATGGCGAGGTCGAGGAGGACCTTGCCGGCGGAGGCGGACACACGGTCTCCACGGGGAGGCGCGTCAAATCCGTGCCGTTGCAAATCCGGGCGAGCGAGCTGGACTTCTAATCCCCACGAACCGCGGGGGCAGGGAAGCCACGGAAGCGGCTCCGCGGTTTCCGCGCCTTCCGCGGTTCCGTCGGGGCGCCCAAAAGGAATCGCGTCCCACCGGTGTCGCAACGAGGGACCCAACCCCAGGCAACGTTATATGCAGGGCCGGCTCACGGCGACCTGCAACCGGTGAGCCAGTGGGAAACATCCGCCAGACCTACATCAAGCGCGTCGCGATCGACCTGGTCAAGAAGTACAACGACCAGTTCTCCACCGATTTCGAGCACAACAAGAAGGTCGTGGGCCAGCTCACCGACGTGAAGACGACCGTCTTCCGCAACCGCATCGCGGGCTACGTCACCACGTACCGCAAGAACTGGGAAGCCGCCACCGTCGAGGCGGCGGACGACGGCGCCCCGGCGCCGTTGGCCGCTTGAGCGGGCCTGCAAGGCCAGCCCAGGCCGAGGACTCCTCCTCGCCACCTGCCCTCGCCGCTTAGGCCCCTCTCGTTCTTCTTTCAACTCTTTTCTGGGTCCGACGTGAGGTTCTCTCTGGAGAACGGACCTACCCATTTCCTGCTCTATACTCACATTTGATATGGAGCGCGTCAGTGGCGGGGGCGTGCACACCCTGGAACGCGCGCTCTCCGCCCTCCAGCGGGGCGACCCCGTCCTCCTGTACGATGCCGACGGCCGCGAGGGCGAGACCGACCTGGTCGTCGCGAGCCAGTTCGCCACCCCCGAGGCCATCCGCCTGCTCCGCACCGACGGCGGCGGCCTCCTCTGCACCACCGTCGCCCCCGAGCACCACGCCAAGCTCGGCCTGCCCTTCCTCGCCGACCTCCTGGCGGACGCCGCCGGGCGCCACCCGGTCCTGGCCGAGATGCGGGCGCACGACCTGCGCTACGACCCCTCCAAGTCCAGCTTCGGGCTCACCATCAACCACCGCAGAACCTTCACCGGCATCCCCGACGCCGACCGCGCCCTCACCATCACCGAGCTGGCGCGCTTCCTCGGCGGCGTGGACGGCCTCGGCGCGGCGGCGGCGCGGGAGGCATTCGGCGCCCAGTTCCGCGCCCCCGGCCACGTCATCCTGCTCAACGGTGCGGCGGGCGGGCTCGCCACGCGGCAGGGCCACACCGAGCTGAGCCTCGAGCTGGCGCGGCAGGCGGGCCTCGTCCCCAGCACCACCATCTGCGAGATGCTCGACCCCGCCACCGGCCGGGCCATGACTAAAAAGGCGGCCCAGGCCTACGCGGAGCGCAACGGCCTGGTGTTCCTCACCGGCCAGGACGTCGTGGACGCATGGAAGACCCCCGCGCAGGCCCCCCCGGTCGCGGTCCCCGGCCGCGTCCCCACGTCCGCGTCATGACCACGGGGGTGTTCGACCTGCTGCACCCCGGCCACCTGCACATGCTGGAGGAGGCGAAGAAGCTGGGCGACGAGCTGGTGGTCGTGCTCGCCCGCGACGAGTCCGCCGAGCGCGAGAAGCACCGCCCCATCACGCCCGAGGAGCACCGCCGCCGCATGGTGGAGGCGCTCAAGCCCGTGGACAAGGCGGTCCTGGGCCACCGCGGCGACTACTACCGCATCGTGACGGAGCTGAAGCCCGACATCATCGCCCTGGGCTTCGACCAGAGGTTCGACGAGAAGGCTGTCGAGGCGGAGTGCGCCAAGCGCGGCTGGCCCTGCAAGGTCGTCCGCCTGCCGCACTACGTCGGCGACCTCGACGGCACCCGCAAGATCATCGAGAAGGTGGCCGCGCGCGCCGCCGAGCAGAGCCTGTACGGGGGGAAGCGGGAGTGAGGCCGCGCACCCGCGACGCCCTGCTGTGGCTCGCCGGCCTGGGCGGCGCCGTGGTCCTGCTGCGCGCGGCGCTCGACCTGCTGGAGTGGCTGGGCGGCTACGTGCCCGCCATGGCCCTGGGGACGCTGCTGGTCCTCGCCAGCGCCGCCGCCGTCGCCCTCGCCGTCCTGCGCAGCCGCCTCAAGGACGACCGCGCTCCCCGCGCCCTCGTGTTCACGGAGAAGCAGCCATGAGCCTCATCTGGAAGCCCGACGACCCCGCCCGCCCGCCGCCCAAGGTCCTGGTCAACCGCGCCCCGCCGCGACGCCTGCAGGACACCGACCCCCGCACGCCACAGGGGGTGCTGCCGCGCTACGGCGTCGTGGACACCACCTTCAGCACCGTCGACATGGGCGCCATCGCGGTGGAGGCGCTGCGCGGGGCGGGCATCGCGGCCGACCGCGTCAGCAGCGTCACCGTCCCCGGCTTCAAGGACCTCGCCGTGGCCGCCAAGATCCTCATCGAGCGGCACGGCTGCGGCATCGTCCTGGCGTGCGGCATGCCCGGCCCCGAGCCCATCGACAAGCAGTGCGGCCACGAGGCCAGCCTCGCCATCGGGCAGGCGCAGTTGATGGTCTCGACGCACATCCTGGAGTGCTTCGTCCACATGGACGAGGCGCGCAGCGACGCGGAGCTCATCCGCATCTGCCAGAACCGCGTCGCGGAGCACGCCCTCAACATGGTCTGGCTGCTGGAGCGCCCCGAGGAGCTGAGCCGCCGCGCCGGCACCGGGCAGCGCCAGGGGTTCAGCGACATCGGGGCAGCGGACCCGTCCCGCAGGGAGTCGGGGCACCTGCAACCCAAGCAGTAGCCGACGGGCCTGTCCGCTGGCCCACTGAAAAAAGATTCAAGAGGCGACCCCGTAGGGTGGCGTGGATGGCGCACGGCACCGCGGGCGGCAAGGACCAGCCGAAGGCCGACGGCAAGGAGCCCGCCAAGGTCGACGCGACGGAGGAGTTCGAGGAGTACACCGCGCCGCCGCGCCTCGACGAGAAGGGGCAGCCCATCCCCAAGAGCCGGGGCCTCAGCGCCGCCGGCTACCGCTTCCCGCCCCCGGGGGGCCCGCAGCCGCCGCTCACGAAGGAGAACCTGGCGAAGGGCATCGGCGTCCCCGCCATCGAGCGGCCAGCCCCCGTGCCCCGGCCCACCTACCCCAAGGCGCCTTCCACCTCCGCACAGGCCGCCCCCGCCGCGCCGCCGGCGCCCGCCCCGGTCGTGAAGGTGCATGAGGACCCGCTGTTCGAGGAGTACCAGCGCCCCGACCTGAAGCAGCACCCGCGCACCGGCGCCGGCCTGCGCAGCGAGCCGCCCCCGCCGCCGAGCGCGAAGGACCTGCTGGCGTCGTACGAGCCGCCCATCCCCGAGGTCCACACCCCCAAGCGCTTCACGGTCCTGCCCACCCGCAAGGACCCGGAGGGCGAGCGCACGCAGCAGGAGGACGCCGCGCACCTCGACGCCGTGGCGGACACCCTCATCGCCTCCGACGCCACGATGTCGAGCCCGGTCGCCAACGGCCCGATGCGGACCGTCGTGCAGCACCCGGACGACGACCTCTTCGCCCCCGCCCCCGAGGTGCCGGTGGCGCAGCCCGGCCCGTCGCCGCTGCCCGCCTCCGCGACCTCGCCGCCGCCCGCCCCGCTGCCCCGCCCCGCCGCGTGGGGC
>JBHELM010000198.1:0-9922 GCA_046352715.1 Thermoplasmatota archaeon
GGTTGTGAAGGAGGACTGTGTCCCCGGCGCCGTAGGCGCCGTTGTGGTCGTTGTCGATGAAGGCGCGGTGGAGGGCGCCGCGGCCCAGCGCTGCCCCCAGGTTGGGGGAGGCGGGCGGTGAGGACTTGAGGACCGTGCCCCGCGACTCGCCCGCATTGCCCACGAGGACGATGTCGCCAGCGCTCCGCGTGCCGCTCCCGTCCATGTCGGCCACCCAGCGGGCGCCATCCATGGCAAGGGCGTAGCCACTGTCCTGCAGGGCGCGGCCGACGTCCGCGTCCATCGCGTTGACTTGGCTGCCCACCCCTGGGTTGGGGGGGCTAGCTCCCAGCGGGGGGTTGGCGATGCGCACGTCGCCGACGGACACGGCGATGCAGTCGGCGGCGAGGTAGGCAGGCTCGGTCGGGTTGAAGCTGCCGCTGTCGTTCGAGTCGATGTAGCAGAACCGGGCGACCCCGCCGTCGCGCAGGGGAGTGCCCTTCAGGCTCGTGGAGGCCACCGTCCCACCCTGGGCGCCGGTGAGCACGAGGTCGCCGATGACAACGGTGCCGTTGCCAAGGCCGGTCGGCGTGACGCGGGGGAAGTCGTACGCCAGCACGATGGCGACCCGCTCCGAGCGCATGGCGTCGATGGGGCGCCAGGAGGTCCACTGGCCGTTGACCAGGCTCCGCGTTTCCAGGACAGCTTGGCCCTGCGGCACGCCGCTGGCGTAGGTCATGGCGAGGATGCTGCGGGAGGTTCCCTTCACTACGTGAGAGGGCAGCGGCGGCGACTCCAGCACCTGCTCGATGTTCTCCAAGCCCTCGTAGGCCGGCAGCAGCCAAGCGTTGCCGGTGGGGGCGCCGGGGAAGGTGTCGGCGGCCTCGGCGGCCGTGGCGCGCTTCCAGCGCGGGATGTCGGGGCGCTCGGCGGGAGCGAGGGGGGCGCCGTCGACCACGGTGGTGGTCGCCCACCCGCCCATCAGGTCATCGACTGTGCCAATCGGCAGGACCTGGGGAAGCACGCTCGTGCTGTTCCGTGGGCTGAAATCGGTGTCGTAGAGCAGCCGCTCGACGAGGAAGGGGACCAGGAGGCAGGAGCAGCCGGTGTTCGGCATCACCGTGAGGTTGAGCAGCCGCGTGCCATCCGTTCGCTCGGGGAGGGGGGTGCCGGTGAGGGGGGGCCACCACGCCTTGACCGAGTCGGGGGCAGGGTCGGCGCGGATGCGCACTGCATATTTCTGCCCGGGCATGAAGAGTGCCTTGGGATCGATGCCCTGCGGCACGTCCTGGGGCCCAAGGTTCCAGGTGACCTTGACCCGCCCGTCCCCGCGCCGGCCCAGGTCGAGCGTGCTCGCCGTGAGAGGCCTGGGCTCCACGGGCGGGTTGAGCGGCTCGAACTCCGCGAGCCCAGTCATGCGTACGAGGTCGGCGCGCAGCTTGATGCGGTGGTCGTCGACGTTGCCTTGGTTGGCCACGGTGGCCTGGATGGTGCGGTTCGCGGTCGCCTCAGCCGCGAAGGGGGAGACGAAGGACTGCCCGGGCTCGATCTCGATGCGCCGGAAGGGGAGCACCTGCAGGTCCTGCTCGAGCAGGTCGTTGCCGGAGGCGGTGTCGACCCCCGTGGTGGCGTCCACGCGGGCCGCCAGCCGGTACGCGCCAGGCGGCGCCTCAAGGAAGTTCGCCTGGAAGATGACGTCAACAGCCTCGTCCCTCCGCACGACGACGTGCCCGGTCGGCACGCCCGCCGCGCGGAGGCTGTTCCCCAGGTCCTCCATCCACGTGATGTCGATGGGCGCGGTGCCCACCAGCGGCGCGGCGCGCAGGCTGACGTCGACCTCCAGGTCCGCCTGCCCGACGTTGGCGACCCGGACGGTGAAGGTGGTGATGTCCTGCGCGATCACCACTTGGTCGCGGATGCCGAGGGATTGGGCGACCATCGGGGCGAACTCCTGCAGGCGGGCGCGGTCGTCCAGCTCCGTGGTGATGCTCTCCACCGTGGCGTCGATGAACTGCTTGCGCTCAGCTATCCGGATGGCGGACACGTTGTATTTGCCCACCGCTTGGGAGAGGACAAGCCGCTCGTTCCCTGGAGGCCAACCCTTCTCGCTCCAGACATCCAGTCGAACCCTGGCGCCCTCAGCCATAGGCGTCAGGGGGGACAGGTCGAAGGCGTCTTCCCGGACATCGAACTGGTAGGGTTGCGGGGTGGGGATGCCGGCCCCGCAGCCAGTCCTGTCCGGCAAGGCATGGGTCCCGGCGAACGGGGGGCCATGCAGGTCCCCCGCGAGGGTGCGCAGGGGCAGCGCATCGGCCTGGTCGGTGCGCCGCCATCCGACCTGGCTCACCCAGTCGTGGGGCCAGGTGAACCCGTCGGTGGGGGTTCCCGCGTTCCAGGGGCCCGCAGGGATGCTTCCCGCCATGCGCTGGTACTCGATGTCAATCGCCGGGAAAGAGGGGCCCGATGAGCACAGCCGAGGGGAAAGGTTTCCGAAATGCGTCAGGGTGAGGACAGGCTGCTTCAGGTTGTCCAGCACCATCGGCTCGCTCATCAGGGAACTGACGCCGCGGGGAGTGATGCAGGCGGGGTTCAGGCGAATCTTGCCGTCCCAGCAGTTCTTCTTGTTCGAAACCGGGTGGCCAGTGGCGTCGTCCACGACATGGCCCCCGTGCAGCGTGTAGTTGGCGAACCCGTGTCCGGCCTGATGCACAGCCTGCAGGCCATCGGTGTCCCATGCCTGGACATTGACCCCTTCGATGATCCAGCCGACCGGGGTGGCGTCTTGGGTCTGCCGCCCGGTGCCACTGCTGGGCGGATAGCCAGGAGAGACGTAAGTGCCGTCTGCCTCGGCCGTCAGGATGGTGGGGTCAATATGGAAACGGAAACGCAGGAAAATGGCTTGCCCAGCGTAGTCCCAAAGGGATACCAGGGCAGGGAGTGTGTCCCTGCCTGTGTCCGTGCCGTTGAAGCGCGCCACGACACGCCACCCGCCCGCTGTCCCGGGCCCAGCATCTGTCACAAGGGCTGCGACATCCCGTACCGTGCCAGCGGGTGCCACCTCGACGGTCGCGGTGCCATGGAAGCCAGTGTCGAGCCAGTGGCGGAAGCTGAGGACAGGCCGCCCAAGCCCCGCGAGGTTAATTGGCTGCTCGAGCGTCAGCACCGAGTCCTCCAGGAAGCGGGTCCTGTTCGGGCTGTTTTCCACCTTGATTCCAAATGGACGCAGGGTTCCTACGACAGCATCTTCAGTTGATCCAACCGACTGTGTGCTTTCGTCGATGCCGTCGAGCACGACCAGCCCAGACGGCTCCGTTGGAAGAATGGCGTCCCGGGATGGCTGGAGGGTGACGTCGAAGCGGTCGGCTACCAAGGGCACGCTCACCTCGCCGCCGTGGCTGTTGCGGAGCTTGAGGTAGAGGCCTGCCTCGTCGAGCTCGAAGCCGGTCGTGCCCACGGACTCGAGGACCAGCCGGACGTGGCCGACGAAACCGGGGGGCAGCTGCGGCCCGTCCACCGCAACGGTCGTCCACGCGGACGAGGCGTTGAAGACCTGCTCCCCGCGGGTTTGCCAGACGGCGCCAGCGGGCGGCAGGGGGTCGGGCGCACCGGTGGTGGCCTGCACAGCCTGCACCAAGGCGTGGATGGGGCCTCCGCGGTAGGCGACCAGCAGGCTGGTCTCATTGCCGCGGAAGAGGTCGATGTCGAACAGGCGGCGGACGGCGCTGGCGACGCGCGCCTGCCCGGCCGGGCACTGCACGACGCCCTGCTGCCCCCCCCACTCCACCAGGCGGGTGCAGGAGGGGGCGCCAGCCGTGAAGTTCCAGCGGTTGTTGAAGTCGATGTCCAGCGGGTTGGGCGCGACGGTCTGCACCATCACGTCCCCACCCTCGCGCAGGACATGTTGGGCGCCGTCGACGACCTGGAGGCGCAGGGCGCGCGCCACGTCGGAGCCCGACCACTGCCACGTCGCGACGCGGGCTGCCATGGGGGTTCCCTGGGTGCCGGCGATGGCGCGGGAGACGGGCAGGTCGACCTCCGCCCCAGAGTTGAGGGGAGTCATCGTGCCGTACTCCGTGCCCGACTCGTCGACCATCACGGCCCGGATGTCCCCCGCGACGACGACGCGGTCGCCATCCACAAACCTCGAGGAACCGAGGGCGACGTGCACCGGCGCGGTGCCGACGTTCTCGAGCGGGACGGTGATGTTGGCCTTCTGCCCACGCACGACGAGCTTGGTCGCCTTCTCCCGCTCCACGCCGTCCGGGTAGAAACTCGGACGTCCTGCCTCCCACCCCGATGCCTCTGCGGCCAGGAAGTGGAAGCGGGCGGTCGTGGTGGCAGGCAACTGCGCATCCGCCGCGCCCGCGCCCGTTCCTTGGACCACTTGGCGGACGAAGACCTCGACGGGGACGAGCCCAGCTTCGATGTCCGTGAAGGAGACGCCAGTGGCGAGATGGATGCGGCCGAGGGGGCCGACACTGAGGCGCGTCCGCTGGCTGCCGGCCTGGCTGCCCGCGGTGGCAGCGACGACCACCTCAACGGGGTCCGCGCCGGTGTTCTGCAGAATGACCGTGGGGCGCACATCGCTGCCGGGGGGAATCGCCGCCCCGTTGCCCGGCTCCGCGAGCCCGATCACCTGGACCGTGGGGGTGCCCACGGCGTGCACCTCGAGTTCGTCGAGCCGCCAGCCGGCCTCCTCGACCAAAGGCTCGTCGCCGGGAGAGGTGGCAGCCTGGAACCCGATGCGGACGAGGCGCCCCGCGAAGGCGGAGAGGTCAAAGATGGAATCCACCATGCCGCCCGAATCGCCGCCAAAGCCACGCCAGCGGTTGCCCGCCGAGCCGCTGGCCACGATGGTGCCTTGGTAGAGATGGGGGTCGAGATTGCGGGTCTCTGGTTGTGGCAGGGGAAGGTTCTGAGGGTTCTGCCCATCGACCGGCACCGTTTGCTGGTCGCCCACGATGACCTCGGCACCGATGCCGGGGTTCCCTGACAGCAGGCCCGGCTGCGTCACGTTGTGGCGCGCCCGCACCTCGAGGGGAACGGCGCTGTCCTCCGGGTTGGTGCGCACCCGCATCTGCTCGCCATCCAGTTGCAGGACGCGGTCAGTGGGGGTCAGGCCAGCCCAGGGGCTCCAGGTTTGGGTGCTGGGGTCGAGGGTGGCGACCACGATGCGGCCTCCGTCCATGAACCCAATGTTGGGGTCAACATGGAAGCCGTAGGCGTGGCGCACGCGCAGCGCGGCGGTGGCCTTTCGGATCGGACTGTAGGTCTCGCGGCCATCGCCGAAGCCTAGTGCCGCCGTGGCGTTGGTGCCCTGGTCGGAGAGTCCGCAGGACGGCGAGTTGATGGCGGCGAGCGGGTCGATGCCTGAAGGGGGACACTGCCGGCTCCCCCGCCCCAGCGGGTCGGGGTTGGCCGAGAGCCGCGCCTGCGCATCGTCCGCCACGGTGGGCAGGCCGCGCAGGTCGATGACGGGCGAGACCAGCTCCGACTGCACGCCGGCCGGGTAGCCGACCGCCGGGTCGCCGAACTGGGTGTAGCCATCGTGGTCCATGCTCCAGCCGTCGGCGGACGCCAGGGCGATGGCGGCGTGCCCCCAACGGTAGAGATCCTGCGCCCAGCGGTCGGGGCTGTCGCCGCTTTCCGGCAGCGCGCCCCCGTGGTAGCCGGGCAGGCCGGCCCCCTGGCGGGCCAGCCAGTCCGCGGTGTAGGTGCTGAAGTCGTCGGCGAAGAGGACCTGTCCCCCGCCGCCCTGCCAGAGGCGCTCGACGTCCTGCTGGAAGCGGCGCAGCGCGGAGGCGGAGCTGGGCAGCGGCAGCTGCTGCAGCAGGTCGACGCCCGAGGCCAGGTCCGCGGCCACGAGGATGGCCACGAAGGCGACGGCGAAGGCGGCGTTCCGGAAGGCAGGCTTGAGGGGTTTCATCGTGCATCTCTCCTGCGGCGGAGCGCAACGGCGGCGACAAGGGCCGCGAGCGCCCAGAGGGCCGGGGTGGCGGGGGTCTTCTTGGCCTCCGTGCCGGGGGGCGCGGGGCTGAGGGACAGCACCGTCGGGCCGGTGGCGTCCTGGCTGACGACCTCCTGCTCCCCGTAGAGCAGGCGGACCTGGAAGCGGTGGGGGTTGGCGACGTCGGTCGGGGGGAGGTGGATGTCCGCGGCGTAGAGGCGGGAGCCATCCTTGGCGGGGGCGCCCTTGGGCTCCATGGCGTGCGCCTCGCCCGCGATGTGGACCTCGACGGCGTCAGGGGCCTTGCCGTGCCACGGCCGCGCGACCACCGTGAAGGTGAACGGGGTGGTGCTGTCGCCCACGGCGGGGCTCACCGCAGGGGACTGCGCCAGCCAGGGGCCGGGCGCGGTGGCCGACTCCGCCTGCGCGTCCTGGTCGGCGGGGGGCGGGGACCACGGCGGCAGCGGGACCGGGTCGCCGAGGTTGCCTGCGGCGTCGCGGAACTGGATGGTCATGCCCTCGAGGCTGGTGTTCGTGGGGACGGCGGCCGTGCCGACGCCGGTGGTGTTGACCCAGGGCGCGGCCACGTGGTCGCCCGCGATGAAGCGGAGGGCGTCGATGCCGGCGGGTCGGGGGGCGTCGTGGATGCGGTCGCGGGCGACGAACTGCAGCATGCGGGCGCCGTCGCGGGCGGTCCCGAACCATTGCAGGCGCAGCACCTCGGGCGGCTTGGTGTCGAGGAGCACCGACGAGGAGACGGAGCGGAGGTTGCCCGCCTGGTCGATGGCCTGGACGCCGACCCAGTGCGCGCCATCCTCAGCGGGCAGGGCGACCTCCTGGGGAGCCTGGGGCAGCCAGGGGCCGGCCGGGTCGTCGTCGATGCGGACGCGGAAGGCCTCGATGCCGCTGGCCAGGTCGCCCGGGTCCTTCGCCTGCACCAGCAGCCCGACCTTCGGCTCGTTGGTGGCCTGCCGGGTGAGGTTGGCGTACAGGGTGGGCGGGGTGCGGTCGATGCGGAACGTGGCCGTGCCGTCGGCGCGGTTGGGCGGCACCGCCCCGTCGAGGGCGATGACGGCGACGGAGAACTCCCCCTCGTCCAGCAGCCGCACCGGCATCGGCTTGGGCAGCGCGCCGTCGATGGAGCCGGTGAGGTTGAGGGGGCCGGTGTCGTCGACGGCGCCCGCGTCGATCTCCAGGCTGCGGTTGTACCAGCCGTTGCGCGGCACGGCGCCCACCGCGTGGATGGCCAGCGTAGGGGCGCGGTTGTCGACGCGCAGGGTCAGCGGCTGGGTGAGGAGGGTGGCGCCCGCCTCGTACTGGATCCACGGGTGGACCTCGATGGCGCCCTGGCTGCTGAGCGGGTAGGCGGCGGTCGTGTTCAGCCGGAGCGTGGCCACCACGGAGGCCTCCTGCTGCTGCACGTCGACCAGGACCGTGTCGACCGGCGTGCTGTTGCCCGGCGCAGTGAAGAGCCGGAGCGTGCCGGCCACCGGCTCCTTCAGGGTCACGTCGACCTGCACCGTGCGGGAGAGCGTGCCGTCCAGCACCACCACCTTGTCGAGCGTCGAGTTGACGCGGACGAAGGTGCGGAACGGCGTGAGGGGGAGCGCCAGCGGGTTGCCGGCGGGGTCGCGCAGCACGATGGCGGCGGTGTGGTTGGTGTCCGGCGCCAGCCCGGTGAAGGCCACGCGGTAGTCCAGCCCGCTCGCCGTGAGCTGCCCCTCCACCACTTGGGCGGGGTGGGCAGTGGGCCAGGCCTGCGCCTGCACGGCCTGCAGGGGGCGGTCCGCCGTCCAGGTGTACTCGACGTTGGTGTCGCGCAGCGCCCGGTTGAGGGCGGCGGCGGTGGGCGGCGGCGTGTAGTAGGAGAACGACCGGTTCATCAGGGCCACGTTGCCGGCGGCGTCGCGCACGGTGAGCCTGAAGGGGACCGGGGCTCCCTGCGGCATCCCGGGGCCGAGCAGGCCGGCCGGCACCGTCACATTGCCTTCCCACTGGTTCGGCGCGCCAAGCGCCAGTGCGGCCACCGTGCCGCCGACGGCGACCGTGACGTTGGCGACGCCGGAGGGGGCGGTGGAGGAGGGCTCGGGGAAGTCCTCGGCGTGCAGGCTGACCACAACGGTGTCGCCCGGCTTGACGGCGGTCTGCCCCTGCGGCAGCGTGAAGGTGAGCCCGCTCAGGTCAGGCTCCTTGAAGTCAACGCGGACCGCCATGCCGGGGTTGGTGGTGAGCAGGTTCCCGGCCTGGTCCGCGGCCTGCACCATGACACGGTAGGCGCCCGGCGCGGGCCGGCCGGTGCCGGTCCAGGTGAAGGTGGCCACGAGCTCGCCGCCCACCAGCGCCGCCGTGGTGGGCTGGAGGACCGTGACCTGCCCGGGCCCGCGCAGCAGCAGGCTCAGGCTCGCCAGGTCGATGCCGGAGCCGGGGGGGCAGGAGATTGTGGTCGCCGCGGCGCAGTCGCGCAGCCGGGCCGTGAAGAGGATGGGGAAGTCCTGGTTGGTGTCCGTGGCGTTGCCCACCGTAGTGAGGCTCACCAGCCGCGGCGCCCCAGCGTCCAATCCAAGGGGCCCGGGCGCGGGCACGCCGACGGGCAGGTCGGTCCAGGGGCCGGTGGCGCCGTGCCCGTCCGTCATCTGGGCCTGGACGCGCATGGGGCCGCCGACGAAAAGGTCGTCGGGCTGGAGGAGGACCGACCACTGCGACACACCGGCCTGCGGGGTGTCGGTGCGGAGGACCGCCTCGACCTGCTGCACCACCTCGAACTGGTCAGGCTGCAGGGTGCACATGCCGACCGGGCACTGGATGCTCGCGACCTGCTGGCTGGGGAACGCCGGGACGGCCTCGATGGCACAACTCGCCTCCGCGCAGCCGCTGGAGAGCAGGAGCCGGGGGGCGAAGACCGTCAGGATGCAGTTGGGGCCTCCCGCGCACTCCGGGCGACCGTCGACCAGGCGCAGCGCGAGGCGAGAGAGGCCATGGCCGTGATCCTCAACCGTGCCACCGAAGGGAATGGCAGCGCCACCCTTCCACCAGGCGCTGGGCAGCGGGTTGGCATGCACCTCCGGCCCCTGGTTGGAGACCTCCAGGTTGGCCAGCGGGTGCTGCTGGGAGGCCGCCCCTGGCCAAGACGTCACGGCATGGATGACGTAGTCACCGGCCGCGGGCGGGTTGAGGGTGGCCTCGCTCCTCCAACTGCCGTCGGGCGCGGCCGTCCAGGGGCCCAGGGTGGCTGGCCACGGCTGGGGCAGGCCGCCCGCCGGCTGCATCTCAAGCTGGAAGGCGGGCAGCGCTGACCCCATCAGAGGCTCCTGGATGCGCAGGTGGAGGGTGACCGCCGACCCGGTCGTCACGAGGCTGGCCAGGCCGTCCGGGCCGGTGCGCTCGCCCACCACATCCGGTGTGGGGGAAGGCAGCACCCGCACATCGCCGGCCAGGACGGACCAGGGGGCGCCGGGCAGCCCCGCGGGGCGGGCGAAGACGCGGACGCGGTGGCAGCCAGCCGGCAGGACCGGGCCGTCCGCCAAGGTGGCGTTCAGCTGCAGCACGACGTCCTGGCGGCCCGAGGATGCGGCGGCGTTGCGCAGCAGGACCGTGGGAGGGGCGATGGCGGCGCCCGTGCAGCCGGTGGCGTCCTGGCCCGCTGAAGGCTGCGCGAGGGCGACGAGGTCAACGTCGCCGGGGAGGCTGGACGCTGCGGTGAAGGCCACCCGGAGCGTGCCGCCGTCCACCAGGGACAGGGCGCCGACCTGGCTCTCCGGCAGCCAGGCCAAGGTCGTCAGGGGCGGGGCGAGGCTGGGCAGTGCGGCCGTTGGGGAGCCGCACTTTGCGCCAGCGCAGGCGTGGTCTGTGCCCGGCGCGACGAAGAGGGCGACCGGCTGCTGCACCGCGACCTGCACGCCATCCACCTCCGGCAGCGACTCAGGGTTGCGGGCGCTGGAATCGGACCACTCCTGCCCCGTGTCCGCCAGCCAGGCACCGTTGGGGCCGGCCGAGAGG
>JBHELM010000199.1:0-6756 GCA_046352715.1 Thermoplasmatota archaeon
CATCCTGACCCAGCGTCGCATCACCGACCTCATCAGCGAGCTGGACATGCTGGGCATCTTCACCGCCCGCGTCATCAGCAAGGGCCGCTACGGCCGCACCCGCGAGATCCAGATGAGCTGCCCCATCGACAGCACCAAGCGCGTGCTGGAGGAGGATGAATTGATCCGGACGGTTGTGGGGTACAGGCCGCGAAAACAGAACCGGCTGGTCTGAGTTCTGTCCGTGGGGCCGCAGGCCCCACCGTCGCGGGGGTGAGCCGTGGGGGCGGAGCCCCCGCGGGACGGGGGACGAGCTCATCCGCACCGTGGTCGGCTACAAGCCGCGCAGGCAGCACCGCATCGTCTGAGCCGCGCCTCCCGACCAAACCACGGATGCAGGCGCCGAAGGCCCCGCAAGGCGAACCGCGGATTTCGCGGATGGCGCGGATTCAAGGTGGACTGACGCAGGTCCAAGGAAAAGCCTCAATCCGCGGTTCGCCGAGACCCGCAAGGGAACATTGTCGCTCCATGGAATCCGTGCAATCCATGGTTTGGGGTCGTGGTTTGGAGTCAAGGAAAACGGCCACAACCGTTATGGTCCCCCTGGGGTCCGGCCATCCCATGAAGTCCCTTGGGGTCCTCGCGCTCCTGACGCTGGCCGCCCTGGCCGGCTGCGTCTCCTCGAACGACAGCGGCTCCACCACCACAGGCAGCGGCCCGCACGCCTCCGCCGTGCGCTTCCCGACCCCGCCGGACACCATGATGGAGGGCGCGGGCCACGACCACACCAACCCGGCGCAGCACAAGACGCTGTGGAACTATGCCTTCGCCTCCCGCGACCCGCTGCTGCAGAACGCCGCCGACGCCGCGGGGCTGCACGCCATGGACCTCCAGGCGGGCTGGCTGTTCGGCGCCGTCTACGGCTCGCACGGCGCCTCCGTCGACGGCGGCGTGCAGATCTGGGACGCCCACACCGACCCGCTGCACCCGAAGCAGGTGGGCAAGTGGACCATCCCGGGCAGCGTGGGTGGCGACCGCTCCATCGGCGCCACCCCCGACGGCGACTTCGCGGTCATCGGCCTGGAGCCGGTGGACTGCCTCGGCCACGTCAACCCCCTCGGCGCCGTGACGAGCGCCTACCTCATCGACGCCCGCGACAAGGCGCTGCCCAAGGTCGCCGATGTCCTGACCCCCGCCGGCACCACCGGCTCGCCGGGGCAGAACACGCAGCACACCTCGACCCACTCCATCTACGTCCACCGCATCCACGGCAAGGACTACGCGTTCATCTTCGGCGACATCTACCGCATCGACCGCAGCGAGCAGGGCGCCAAGCTCGTGTTCGTCGCGTCGGTCAGCACCGGCCACGACATCTACGTCCGCGACACGCCCTGGAACGCGACGTGGGCGCTCTCCGCCGACGGCCAAGGCGGCATGGTGGTCGTCGACGTGAGCGACCCCGCCAAGCCGTTCACCATCGGGCAGTGGGACCTCGCCAACCGCGCCGACCTGGCCAAGGAGCAGGGCGACTACTACTTCCACACCGCCGACGTCGACTTCGTGGGCGGCCAGACGCTCATCGTGATGACCTCGGAGGACTTCGCGCCCCACGTCAGCCCCTTCTGGGTGCTTGACGGCAACCCGTTGCGGGCGGTCGAGCGCGGCGGCGCCCCGGTCAACCTGGGGGTCCTCGGCGAGTGGCACAACCCTTACAACCACACCGCGGCGAACATCCGCTTCAGCCTGCACAACCCGCGCTTCCACGACGGCGGCATCCTGACCATCTCCAGCTACCACGCCGGCTTCTTCCAGCTCGACCTGCGCGACCCCTCGTTCTGGGAGCACCCGTCCCTCATCGCGGACGGCGCCTACGCCGACGGCATGGCGCCCCTGCTGGTCGACCCGGTCGAGAGCGCCGTGGAGGACCAGCTCTGCGGCCTGGGAGTCAGCATCGACGCGCCGGAGCAGATGGACGTCGCGATGGGACAGCACGGCGTCATGTACCTCGCGGACGTCTTCATGGGCCTCTACACGTTCAAGCCCACCGACGACCACCCGGTGTACGGGACGCATCCGGTCGCGCCGGTCCTGCCCGGGTAGGCGACCGAGACCACGGATTCACGGATTTCACGGAAAGGCTTCCCTCTCCTGGCTCTCCGCGAACCGTGGATTTCGCGGATGACGAGGATTGAGGCTTTTCCTTGGACCTGCGCCAGTCCAACTTGAATCCGCGTCATCCGCGAAATCCGCGGTTCGCTGTGAGCCATGCGAAAAAAAAAGCTCCCCGCAATCTGTGAATCCGTGGTTTAGTGGGTTAGAACAGGGTCCGCTGCGCCTGCCTGCTGCGCCCCGCCCCGAAGCGCGCCAGAGCGGCGTCGACGCGCTCCAGGCTGAAGCCGTGCTTCTCGACCATCAGCGCGCGCACCGCTTCGGCGTCGGGGGCCTTGAGCGCGAGGTCGGCGGGGTCCACCTCGGCGTGGGCGGGCTGCAAGAAGATGGCGCGCACGGCGTCGCGGTCCGCGAGGGCCTCGTGCTGCTCCAGGATGGCGCGCTCCACCGCCGACGTGGCCGCCGCTGGGCCTGCCGAGAGCCGGTCGAGCAGCGCCTCCAGGCTGCCCTCCTTCTTGACGAGGGCAATCGCCTTCTTCGCGCCAATGCCCTTGACGCCGGGATGGAAGTCGGTGCCGACCAGCAGGGCCGCGTCGAGGAGCTGCCCGTGCGTGAGGCCCAGGGCGTCGAGGGTCGCCTGGAGCGGGATCTCCTCCGGCTGCACATCGACCCACACCTGCTTGCCCGGCAGCTTGCGGCGGCCCCCGGTGGCGAGGTGGCGCACGAGCAGCGGCGTGCCGAAGAGGAGGCTGTCGAAGTCCTGCGAGACGGCGCCGTGCACCAAGCCCTGCCGGCACATCCACGCCGCCTGCGCCTCGCCCTCGCTGGGCGCCTGCAGGACCGGGGTGCCGAGGGCGCGCAGCAGCTCCTGTGCCTGCGTCACCATCGGCGCGGTGAGGCGGCTGGTCTGCTGCGCCTTGGTGCGCGCCGTCTCCAGGTCGCCGGCCTCGCGCGCCGCGTCGTACTCCGCCTGCGCCTTCTCCTTGCGCGCCGCCCGCGCCGCCAGCGTCTCCTTCTTCAGCTCGGGCGCCACGCCGTCGAAGACGAAGACGGGCTTGATGCCGGCCTCGACGAGCGCGGCGGTGCGGTAGAGCGTCCCCGCGAGGTGGCTGGTGACGCGGCCCTCCTTGTCCATCAGCGGCGTGCCGTCGGGCTGGCGGATGGAGGAGAGGAACTGGTAGAGGATGTTCCAGGCGTCCACGGCGAGGCGCTTGCCCGTGAAGTGCGCCAGCGTGACGGGGGTCCGCACGACGACGTCGCCGAGGTCGATGCCCACGCGCCGGCATGGGGAGGGAACCGTTAGGCTTTGCACCCCCGACCCTCCGCAGAGGACGCCGAGCCCGCAGGGACCCCGTCGCGGCCGTCCCTGCGTCCTCGGTCGGGAAGACGCCGAGAAACTACTAATGCCGAAGCGGGGTCGGAAGCGCGTGAAGGCTGCCGCCGCGGTGGCGCTCCTCCTGGTGACGGGCCTCTCCGGCTGCATGAACGGCAGCGCGCCCACCTCCTCCACGACCTCCGGCAGCGCCACGCCCGCGTCCATCCCCTTGCCCCCGTTCGACGGCGGGGCCGCGCTCGCGTTCGTCAAGCAGGTGGCGCTCAACCCCGACGGCACGCCCCGCTTCCGCATCCCCGGCACGCAGGGCCAGCTCGACGGCGCCGCGGCGCTCTGGAACGCCACCGCCGTGCCCGGCTGGGGGCGCGCGTGGCAGAACTTCACCGGCGAGGACTACCTGGCGCTCAACCGCAGCGTGGTGCAAGGCTACACGCCGGGCCCGGGCGTGCAGCGCCACTACTGCAGCGAGGAGGCGGAGGCCAGGGTGCCGGGGCTCCGCTTCGCCAACCTGCTCGCCGTCCGCCCCGCCGCCTCCGCGGGGGCGCCGCTCCTGCTGCTGGGCGCCCACTGGGACTCCCAGATGCACAGCGACATGGACACGCCCGGGAACCGCTCGAAGCCGGACCCCGGCGCGAACGACGGCGCGTCCGGCGTGGGCGTCCTGCTCCAGCTCATGCGCTCCGTCGACGCCCTCGGCCCGCTGCCCTTTGCCGTGGGCGTCCTGCTCATCGACGGCGAGGACGGCTTCTACGACTGCTACCCCGACGCCGGGAGCCTCTACTTTGCGCAGCGCCCGCCCCGCCCGGTGGCGGCGTTCGTCCTGCTCGACATGGTGGGCGACCCCGGCGCCCTCTACCCCCGCGAGTCGGCCAGCCAGCGCAGCGCGCCGGGCCTCCTGGGGCTGCTGTGGCGGCACGGCCAGTCCACGCCCTACGGCGCGGCGCACTTCGTCGACCACGCCACCAGCATCGAGGACGACCACCTCGCCTTCATCCAGGCCGGCATCCCCGCCGTGGACATCATCGACGCGGGCCGCCCCACCACGTTCCCGCCGCAGTGGGACACCGCCCACGACACGGTCGACCTCCTGGACGCCCGGATGCTCGGGCTGGTCGGGCAGGTGCTGCTGGCCACGCTGCGCGACCCGGCCCTGCCGCCGCTGCTCTCGCCTTAGCAGGATTCCGGGCCTTTGTGCGCAGCCTCTTGGCCCATGCTGGACGAGCAGGGGAGGCGGAAGCGGGGCGGACGGGGACGCTCGACCATCACCGCCCGCCACGCCCTCCGCAGGCAGGGGTTCCGGGCGACGGGCAACGCCCCTTCCCCGCGATCCGGAATCCCTGCCGATCCGTTCCTAGGCCGGCAGGCTGGCCGCGGACTCGACGGCGCGGGCGAGGACGCCCTTGAAACGGTCCACCAGCGCCTGTGCCAAGGCCGCGGATGGGGCTTCGGCCTGGATGCGGTAGATGGGCTCCGTGCCGCTCGGCCGCACCAGGACCCACCCCTCCGCGAGGTAGGCCTTCACGCCGTCGCGGTCGTCCACCGACTGGATGCCGGTCTCCGCCACCAGGGCGTCCTTGTAGCTGGCCAGCACCGCCGTCTTCCGCTCGTCCGGGACGTGGACCTTGTCCTTGACGAGCGCGTAGGAGGGAATCTCGGCGAGGAGGCCCGACAGGGGGCGGCCCGTCTTCGCGAGCAGCTCCAGGACGAACGCCATGGCCATGAGGCCGTCGCGGCACACCTGGTGGCGGGTGAACATGAGGCCGCCGTTGTCCTCGCCGCCGAAGACCGCCTTGTGCCTGAGCATCTCGCGCGCCACGACGGGGGAGCCGACGACGGTCCACTCCAGGCGGCCACCACCCATCCTCACGGCGTCGGCCACGCAGGAGGAGCTGGAGACGGCGGTGCAGACGACGCTGCCGGGCGGGTGGCGCTTGAGCTCCCACAGGCAGCCGAGCGCGAGGCTGCGGTCGCCCCAGACGTAGTCCCCCTTCTCGTCGATGAAGACCGCGCGGTCGGCGTCGCCGTCCTGCAGGATGCCGAGGTGCGCCTTGGTGCGCTTGACCTCCTCCATGCAGCGCTTGGCGTTGGGCGGGCTCGGCTCGCTCGGGCGGTCCCTGAAGGCCCCGTCCAGCTCGCACGACAGCGGCACCACCTGCACCCCCAGCGCGGACATGAGGCGGGGCGCCGTGACACAGCCCGCGCCGCCGCCAGGGTCCAGGACGACCTTCAGCTTGGCGTTGCGGATGGCCTGCTTGTCCACCTGCCGCAGCACCGCCTCGACGTAGTGGTCCGCCGCGCCCTTGTCCGAGCCGTGCGTGCCGACCTCCTGCCACGGCACCATGCGGAAGCGTTCGCCGTAGTACAGCGCCTCCACGGCCGCCTCCTCCTCCTGCGAGGTCTCCGTGCCGTCGGGGGCGACGAGCTTGATGCCGTTGTACTCCGGCGGGTTGTGGCTCGCCGTGATGATGCCGCCCGCCGCGAACCGCTTGTCGCGGACATAGAGCTGGATGCCGGGGCTGGGCAGGATGCCGATGTCCACGGTGTGGACCCCCGTGGCGTTGACACCGGCGCAGAACGCCGCCATGAGGTGCGGGCCCGAGGAGCGCGCGTCGCGGCCGACGGCCACGCGGGCGCCCTTCGGGAGCCAGGAGCCGACCGCCTTGCCGAGGCGCACCGCCAGGTCGGGGGTCATGGTGGAGCCGACGACGCCGCGGACGCCGTTGGTGCCGAACAGCCTGTTCATCGGGCGCCGGAGCGGCCGGCAGGGGAAAAGCCCCGCGTTCTGTCCATCCGACCAACCATGGATTCCACGCATTGCACGGAAGATTGAATCCGTTCTCTCCGTGCAATCCTTGGTTTCAGAGCCGTCAGGGGGACTCGACCGGGTAGCCCTCGCCCTCCCAGGCGCGGATGCCGCCCACCATCTCCTTGACGCGGAACCCGAGCCGCGCCAGCCGCAGCGCGCCCTTCGTGGAGGAGTTGCAGGAGACGCTCGTGCAGTAGGTGATGAGCGTGGCGTCCTTGGGCAGGTGGCGCGTCGTCTCCGCCGTGATGGTGCGGTAGGGCAGGCTGATGGCGCCGGCCACGTGGGACTTGGCGTAGGACTCCGCGGAGCGGCAGTCGACCACGACGAAGCCGCGCGCCCCCTTCTGCAAATCGGCGTGGACGTCGCTTGGGTCGGTCTCGAAGGCGAGCCTGTCCGCGAAGTGGCGGGCGGCGGCCTCCGGCGCGGCGGCGGGGGTCTCGAGGACGGAGGAGAAGGCGGGGGTCGTGTTGGCGGGCATGGCGGGGGTGCGATTCATGCGGCGGGTTTGGGCGTTTCTTTGCACCAGTCC
>JBHELM010000200.1:0-6502 GCA_046352715.1 Thermoplasmatota archaeon
AGGCGATGATGCCGAAGACGAGGTGCAGGACGCCGAGGGCGATGAAGCCCAGGAAGGCGATGGGGGCGAGGACGAGGGTGAAGAGCAGCAGGAAGCAGGCCACGCCGTAGACCATGACGCTGAACTGGAAGTTGAGGCAGCGGCGGCCGCTCTGGTCGAGGAAGGGGCTGCTGTCCTTCTTGACGAGCCAGAGGATGAGCGGGCCGAGGAAGCCGGTGAGGATGCCGAGGAGCTGCAGGACGATGCCCAGGGTGCGGTCGTCGGAGCTGGGGGCGGTCGTCGGCGTCGTCGGCGGCTGCCAGGCGGGGTCGGCCATGCCCTGGGACCCGAACGGCTCCATATCAGGCGTCCGCTTCGTTGTTGCAGGCAGGCCGGCTCAGCCGGCGTAGTGCAGGCCCGCGGTGGAGTGGTCGAGCGCCTTCCGGTCCTTGTGGTGGACCTGCGCCCCCACCACCTCGAACTGGACCGCCGCGTGGTCGCCGCCCTCCAGCTCCGCGCGCTTGCGCAGTTCCAGGCTGGCGGGCAGGTCCGGCAGGAGGGGGCAGCCGGTGGCGGGTCCCGGCACGGCTGCGAGGGCGCCGGCCTTGCCGTCCTTGACCTCGACGTGCTTGTAGAAGCCCTTCACCAACTCCTTCTGCGTCGCGCCCAGCAGGTTGAGCGCGAGGACGCCGGTCTCGCCGACCGCCTTGAACGCCTCCGACTCGCGGTGCAGGCCGAGGACCACCAGCGGCGGGTCGAAGCTGGTCTGGGTGAACCAGGAGACCAGGCTGACCGAGAGGTGCCCGTCGGCGTGGCGCGCCCCGGCGAGGTGGAGGCCGTAGGGCACCAGTCTCAGGGCGTGCTTCTTGGCGGCTGCGTCCATGACGATGCCACCCTGGTTGCCCGTTTGAGGCTGGTGGAAAGTCCTGGTTTTCGCGCCCTTCGAGGTCCAGCGGCCATCAGCGCAGCAGCGTCGCCGCCATCCCCACCACCAGGATGAGGAACGCCGGCACCGCGCCGGCCAGGAAGTTGACGTCCTGCTTGGTGAGCGGCCCCGGCCGGCCGGTGTCGCGCTCCAGGGTCGCGCCCAGGACGCTGTCGAGCTGGCAGCCCAGGAACCCGCCGACGAGCGGCGCCCAGGCCCAGCGCCACGGCACCTCGACGAGCGGGACGGCGAGGGCCGCGATGGCCGCCGCGCCCGCCAGCGCGCTCAGGTGCCCGGCGAGGCTGACGCCGCCGTTGCTGCCCACGGCCATCGGGCGGAACGGGGGCAGGATGGAGCGCACCCGGTTGGCCAGGCTGCCGACCTCCGAGGCCAGCGTGTCAGCCGTGACCGCGGCGACGGCGGTGGCGAAGGCCAACTGCACCGCGAGGTGGGGCACCTGGGGGATCTGGTTGGCCAGCACGGCGATGCCGGCCGCGGCGCCGTTGCCCATGACGTTGGCCACGCCCCGCTCCCCCGCCTCCCCCTCGGCCAGGCGGCGCGCCTTCTTCCTCGCGTAGCCCAGCCGGGTCGCGGCGACCCCCAGGCCGGTGAAGGCGACCATCAGGAACAGCCAGGAGAGGCCCCCCAGCAGCGCGATGAGCAGGCCGAGGAAGAACGAGGCGACCGAGCCCAGCAGGTCGAGCGCGCCCACGGCGTAGCCCAGCATGGCGAGCCCCAGCAGGGCCAGCAGCGTCACCAGGAGCCAGAGGGGGGACAGCAGGGGCACTCGTCACCCGAACACGAGGGGGCGCGTCCACTCGGTGGCGCGCACCACCAGCAGGGTGCGGCCCGAGCCGTCGGGGTGGGCCATCCGCAGCGCCACGGGGCCGTGCACGATGGCGCCCGCCAGGTCGCCGTGCGGCTGCTGCGCCGCCACGAGGACCACCAGGCCGGGGCCCGTGCCCAGCAGGACGTAGGTGACGTTGCCCGCCGCCGCCTGCACCGGGGCCCAGCGGGCGTCCGCGGCGGCCGGGGTCACGAAGTAGGGCGCGAAGCTGCCCTTCAGGCTCGCCTCCTGCCCGACGGCGGCCTCCGCGAGGGCCTCGGGGCTGCTGCCCACCGCGTCGTGCGCGAGGACGAAGGCCAGGCTGCCGGAGAGGGCAAGCAGGACGACCGCAGAGGCCAGGAGGCCGCGCCGGAGTCTCGTCAGGGCACCAACCTGGGGCTCCATGGGCAGGGGGGATTAGAAGGTGCCGCGACGGGCACGCCGGCAGCCAACAGGAGGCGGCGCTGGGCCCGACGGGAGGGACGCCCGGCAGCGGGCAGGGGAGGCAACGGGCGCCTCAGAAGGTGACGAGCTCGAGGCCCTGCACGTCGATGTGGCAGGGGCTCGCGACCTTGTTGTAGGCCTTGCGCATGGCGTCCTTGGCGGCCACGAAGCCGCGGGCGGGCACCTTGACGGTGAGGATGGTCTGGCCGGGGGCGACGCGGGCGGCGGTGCCGATGGCCTTGCCGAACGCCAGGCGCATGCCCATCGAGACGCGGTCGGCGCCGGCGCCGCTGGCCTGCTTGTTCTGGCGCAGGACGTGGTGCGGGTAGACGCGGACCTTCAGGTGGTAGTTCTCGCGGCCCAGCGCGGCGTCCAGGGTGCGGACGGCGGTGATGCGCATCGCCTCGAGGGCGGTGTGGCGGATCTGCCCCTCCTCCTCCGGGATGAGGTTGAGGACGACCGGGAAGTCGCCGTTGGGCTTGCCGGACTCGTACTGCAGGATGCGGTTGCCCGGGACACCGCCCATGTACTCGCGCCTGGTGTAGGCGTGCTGCATGATCTTGCGGTACATCCTGGCCGGGTTCTTCGCCATGGCAGTTCCACCTGGGTAGCTTGGGCCACAGGGGGGGTCTATTTATGCGTTTCAGGGGTGGAAGCGGGCATCTCTGACCAAGTGGGCACGTTCAAGAGCGCCACGGCCCCTTGCGGGGCAATGCCGGCGCAGGTGCCTCAGCGGGTCGTGGAGCTGCTGGCCCGCCGGAACCAGCTCGAGGTGCGCCTGGCGGAGCTGGACCGCTGGTACCCCGAGCTGCGGATGGGGCTGGCGAGCGCGGTGACCGAGCGGGTGCGGGGGGAGCAGGAGCTCCTCCGGCAAACCCTGGGCGAGGTCGAGCAGGAGCTCCTCCGGTTCACCCAGGGCTGAACGCTGGAGCGGTCGCTTCCCCTCTGCGCTTCCGGAAAGCAAGCCTGAAGTGCCGTCGCCGGCCTTTGGCGGCCATGCAGTTCAGCGCCAACGGCCTGCTCGTGCTGTTCCACGTCCTGTTCGCGAGCCTCTGGTTCGGCGGGGCAGTCTACCAGGTCCGCATCATCGGCGGCACGCTGATGGCGGCAGGGCCGCAGGCGTCCGGCTTCCTGATGGCGCTGGCCAAGCGGCGCGGCATCGGCTGGTACTTCGCCCTCACCGGCGCCCTGACCCTCCTGTTCGGCGCCCTGCTGTACGGCCAGGAGAAGGTCCACGAGTCCGCCTTCTCCGGCCGCGGCCTCTGGCTCACCCTCGGCGCCCTGATGGCGGTGCTGGCGTACCTGCACGGCGCGGCCATCAACCTGCCCCTGGAGCGCCGCTGGATGCGCTTCTCCAACGACCTGAAGGGGCCGCCCACCAAGGAGCAGGCGCAGCAGTTGCAGGACTTCGAGATGCGCCTGGGCAAGAACGGCGCCGCCTCGGCCGCGATGATCGGCGTGGCGATGCTGCTCATGCTGATGAGCCGCGTCCTGCCCTGACCCACGGCGTTGGACCCGACACCCGGCGTATTGCGCGCCATCTCGTCGACGACATCCTGCGCCCCTTCGGCGTTGGCCTTGACGGCTTGGAAGCGACGCAGTTCTGCCAGCTCCGCTACGGCGTCAGCCAGGCGGTCGGCGTCGGTCAGAGGCTACAAAATAATCCCCGCGTCACCCAAGTATTTGAGGTGGATGACTGGGTTCCCATTTTGGGAATGACAGGGGAAGCTGTCTCGCCAGCGCGTTGACAAGGCTTCACGGCTGAAGTCGCGTCACTTGGACGTCAAGCGTCTAGCACCGCAAGTCCGGCTTTGAGAGAGGTAGACTCATGCATTGCCAAGTCCTCGTGCATTCCGCGGAAACCCTGTTTCTGGATTTGGGGCGGAGCGGCGGATGGACGAACCTTTATGGAGTGCGTCCGGGCTCCGAGCCAGCATGCGGAGGTCCAGCCGCGTATTCTTGACGGGCGTCTCCGTCATCGTCATTCTGGCCGGTGCGCCCACGTCTGCGGAGGCAAGGACCCAAGACGAGCTCCTGACAGGTGTCGAGCAGTTGGGGGGAGCCAGTCAAGAAACCTACCTTGGCGCCTTCCCGACGATGGCAGTTGTCAAGACGAATCTGGAAGCTCGGCTGCAGGTTCCCGACATGCCCATCGATGACCAGCAGCAGATGGATGCCCTCCTTGGCCTCATGGGCCGGCATGCGAACGCTTGGCAGCGGCTTCAGGCAGGGCGGGCCTCGCCCGTAGCTGGCCTTGCAGACATCCAGGCCGCCATCTCAGCCGCAAAAAGCCTGAAGGGCGATCTGGGGACCAGCCTGCTGGACCCCGACGCCGTGGATCTCCTCCTGGTTGCGACCTACGACCTGCTCCGGTCGGCCGCAGGCCTTGCGCACGCCAGCGCGCAGGCTCCTGTCACGATTCCAACCGCTCAGCGCCTCGCTTACCTGGAAGCCGCGATTGACGCCGCGAGGACCGCAGGGTCCAGCGCCAGTGCGGGGTCCCTACAGCTCGAATGGGACGCCCTCTCGCGGACCTACAGACGCGACTTGTCCAATGCCGACGATGCCATGCGCAGTGCCGAGGCCCTGCGGGCAACATCCTCCCGGTTCCTGCCGACCCTGATCCTCCAGTTCACCCAGATGCAAACGGCGCGGTCGGCCCTGGAGGGATCGATGGTCCGCCTCCAAGTCCACGGCGAAGCGGAGCGCCTCCAGACCGCGCAGGCCGACCTTGCCTCACTGAACGTGCAATTGGCCGCCACCCATGGCTCCCTCCTCCAGCCGCTGCTGGTCTATCTGACCCTTTGCACCGCCGGGGCCGCCTGGGCGGTGCACGCAACCGTTCGATGGAATGACGACAGGAACACGGCGGGCTTGGGCAGTGGCATGCCTGGAGTGTAACCATGGCCCGAACCGTGTTGATCGTTCTAGTCGTGCTGTCGGCAACCTTTCCGCTGGCCTCCCACGCCGCTCCGCCAGCTACTCCTAACATCGTCTTGGCAAGCGCCTCGGCAACCGTCCCCTTCACGCTAGACACCCGCTATTCCGCAAGCGACTCCTCCTCGGGTTCGACGTCTGTCCAGGTCTACAACCAAGGGAACGCGGCGGGCATGGCAACCCCGATGCCCCCCTCCGGGCTGTCCATTCCACCCGGGTTCACAATCTCCTGTGGGGACTGCAGCGCGACAAGTGTCCCCGCAGGCGGCTCCGCTTCCTGGACCTATCAGTTCACGGCCACTGTGTCCGACGCACATGCCCCCGCCTCGGCCGCCCTGCGCATTCCCGTTTCCGTGCCATCGGGGAGTCTGTCCTTCACGGCAAACCTTGCGGTGAGCCGGCAGGATGCTGGCCTTCTTGCAGCCCAGGTCACGAGTGCGCCCCTCACGCTACCCTGCCCTGCCACGGGCGGCGCGGCCGGAATCGACATCACCGTGCAGCTCACAAACCAGGGGGACACGGGCCTGACCATCGGCACTCCCACGCTGACGCAGCCAAGCGTTGCTGGCGCCAATCTGGCGCTGTCGTCCCAGGGGGCGTCGTTCCTAGGTGGAAAGGGGTCCACGTCTTTCCTAGCGTACCATGTTGTGCTGGACGCCAACCTTGCAGGCCTGAACGCAGGTCTCCAGATTGCGGGGGCTGGTTCCATCCAGATTCCCTATGCGACCACGCGTGCCCGGCCAGTCGTGGGGGTCACCCTGCCCTTCACGGTCGTGGTCCCCGTCCAGGTCACCCTGTCCAACCGCGGAGCCTTTGCGCCGTCAGGCACCACGCTCGGGTACGCGTTTGGCAACGTGGAGATGCAGCGACTTGCCTCCCAATCGGCGCTATTCACAGAAACGTGCGGGTACAGGGCCGTCGCCCTAGTGGTGCAGGAAATCGAGCACAGCCGTTTCGCGACCGTGACTGGTGCGCCCGCCGCCCTCCCAGCCAATGGAGCGGTACTGGTGGGGTTCGGTGTCTTCTTCACTCCCGGCGGCGGAGCCAGCATCTGCGTCTCCGAGCACTGGTCCTACAGCGCCAAGGGCTCGGTGGACGGGTCGGAGGTCTACGCGCAGCCATTCGAGTTCACGGCCCAACCAGCGTTCCAGGACCTGACGAAGTACTTGGCCGAGTTGGGCAGCGCCGCCGCCGACATCCAGCAATTTGATGCACATCTCCACAATCGCCTGGACGCCCTGCGCAGCGACGCGCAAGCGCAAACCAGCGCCAGCAGCACATGCAACCAAGACCAGAACGACATCGCGCGCTTGGTCGGCATCTTAAAGCCATTCTCGTTTGCCGCCCGCACTCTCCAGGAAACGCAGGCAAGGATGGGGGCCGAGGATTAT
>JBHELM010000201.1:0-17080 GCA_046352715.1 Thermoplasmatota archaeon
ACGGCACCACGCTCGACGCGCTGCTTGGCGCACCCATCGCCAAGGCGCTGCCCATCAACCTGGAGCCCGACCCCGGCGCGTGCCAGTTCGGCTACGGCCACCACACCAGCCCCGCGCTGACCACGCTGGCGCAGCAGGCCATCCAGCGGGCCACCGGCGACCCCACCGGCACCATCACGGAGGTACGCAACCACCTGGGCAACGAGTCCTGGTGGCCCGACACCCTCACCGTGCGCACCCGCACCACGCTCGACCAGATCCTCGGCCTCGGCGCGGCGCTGCCGCTGTGCACCGCGGAGTATCCCATCAACCTCCCGCAGCCCAACGAGTACCCGACCAGGTTCACCCACGAGATGGACCTCCACCTCGAGGCGACCATCCTGGTCGTGTGCCTGGAGACCGTGGTGGAGGTCGAGTGCTACCTCATCATCCCCGGCATCGGCGGCTCCGGCCTCGGCAACCTCGTCGTCGCCTTCCACCCCGACCAGCTCCTCGACCAGCCGGTGAGCCTGCTGACCGGCGCCGGCCGCAACGACGGCACCACCATCGGCGCCGCCCGCCAGGCGGCCAGCCTCGTCCCCAGCGACCCCACCCAAATCCTGGGCGCGGTCCGGAACGGCACCCTCGCGCTGCCCCACCTGACGCCGCTCACCGCCGACGGCCACGTGACGCTCCAGTTCGAGGTCAACGGCGGCGAGGCCGACCTCGCGTCGCTGCACTACATCGCCATCCCGCTGCCCCTGCTCGCCTCGGGCTTCCTCGACCCCCTCGTGGGCGCCATCGAGGCCGCTGGCGTCGACCCGGTCGCGCTGCTGGGCCAGGCGCAGGTCCCCCCCGGCCTTGCCGGCACCGCCGCGGGCGGCGTCCTGGCCAACGGCACCAAGGCCCTGGTGCAGGTGGGCGACCTGCTGCGCGACTCCGCGATGGACCTGCTGCGCATCCAGCCCTACGTCGAGGTCCGCAACCCCAGCCTGTTCATGGACGCCTGGTGGTGGACCGACTCCTTCTTCGACGTCCGCATCTTCCCCACCGGTCTGCTGCCGCGCGCCACCATGACCGACTGCGACCGCGGCTGGCAGCAGACCATCGACCCCGCGCTGTGGTCCCGCCCCGCGGACCGCTGGCCGCAGAACGCCACCGACCCGACCTGCAGGCGCGACCCCGCCACCGGCCAGATCGTCGTCGTCTCCGGCACCGCGGAGACCAGCAACGGCATCGTCCGCCTCGGCCAGGACATGAACCTCGGCGAGGACTTCTGGTGGCTCACCCACCCCAACATCAACAAGGCGTACTACGAGCGCGGCCTGCGCTTCTGGGACCCGCACACGCTGCAGCCCGACCGCGCCGCCCTGCAGGCCGCCGGCTACCCGTGGCCGCAGCCCGAGTTCTTCGAGAACGTCCTGGAGTTCTGGGACGACGAGAATGTCCACGACATCACGCCCAACGAGCTGCACATCCACAGCCCCGGGCAGCACAACCACCACCAGGTGCAGTACACCAAGCACTGCACGGACCAGAAGCGCTACGACGCGCTCGACGGCCACCTGCTCAACGACCCCGAGACGGGCCAGTTCTGCTTCGACGGCCTGCTCGCCTACCCCGAGGGCGACGGCTGGATGAACCACCAGAACTCCGGCTCCGGCACCGGCGTCTACGACCCGGCGCGCGGCCTCGACGGCGTGGACCTCATCACCCTGAAGCTGCTCGACGACATCGCCGGCCTCGCCAGCGACACCAACCAGGTGGTGTGGGGCACCCAGGTCGGCACCACGCCCTTCGGCAGCGGCACGCTCGGCAACGTCGTGGAAGAGCAGCTCGGCATCGACCCGGGCAGCCTGCGCTGGTGGAGCCGCGGCCAGGTGCCGACCGCCAACGGCCGCGTCTACTCCGACATGTACACCAACAGCTCGTTCATGCTCTCCGAGCACGACAAGCAGTGCGACGAGCTGTACGACTTCACCATGGACAACGCCTTCCCGGACCTGCACCCGCGCTGGCGTGTCACCTGCCCGTGGGCGCCCGGCCCGGCCGCCCTCGCCGCGCACGACGCCGACCCCAGCCTCCCGATGGGCTGGGTACCGGCGTCGGGCAGCCAGCCCGGCTACTGGGACTGGCTGACGCGCCACCCCGACGTCGGCAACCTCGCGGGCGACCACCTGCGCCTCAAGGACCCGGTGACGGGCCGGATGCGCGCCAACGCCTACCAGGACGTCCTCAACCCGCTCTTCGCCAACGGCACCTACCAGCGGCAGCCAGGCCCCTACCAGGAGTGCCGCGACGGCGCCAGCGACGGCAACGGCTGGCCCTGCCTCGCCGGCGACCAGCTCGAGGAGCTGCTGGCGGACTTCCCGGCGCTGTGGGGCAACGTCACCGTGCCGCTCTACGACGGCTCGGTGAGCCTCACCTACAACCCGTTCCTCGCCGCGGCCACCTTCTTCGGCCTGCAGAGCGGCCGGCACAGCCTCACCGAGGCCTACCCCGCGCTGCTGGTCGACTGCTTCTTCCGCCAGCAGGGCGAGCACCCGTGCGACCACAGCCGGCCGCTCGACGAGCGCAAGGTCGGCACCACGTTCTACCCCAACGACTCGGCGGAGGACTACGTCACCGTGCCGCTGCCCTCCAACCCCGACCGCTGGTTCGGCCCCAACCGCACCGAGAGCACCGAGTGGGACGGCTTCTACCGCAACCTGCGCTTCCGCGAGCTGGACGCCAGCCCGGACGTCCACGGGTCGCAGCGGACCACCTTCGCCACGTTCCAGGACAACGTGACGCAGTTCGCGCCTCTCATCCGCGCCTGGATGGCCGGCGACGTGGCCGCCATCCGCGCCTGGTACACCCAGGTGGACGCGAACGGCAACCCCCTCAGCCGCGGCACCCCGCCGCCCGCCTGGCTCGACGCCGTGCACGGGCCCAACCCCTACTGGAGGGACGTGCACGGGACGCCGGTCAACTACACCCAGTTCACCCGCGTCCGCGACTCGCTGGACCCCGAGAACCCCAAGTGCGCCGGCCTGTTCTGGCTCGGCCAGTGCCACGCCCAGATCGCCGACCTCGACGTGGGCGACCTGTCGTTCTACGGCCGCGCCGGCTACTGGGGCCGCGCGGCCCACCCGAAGTCCACCTACATCCCGCAGGGCTCCACCTTCGCGCGCTGGAACCGCGACCACCTCCAGTCGGTCGCCGTCCCGTTCGGCGACGCCAGCACCCTCGCCCACGCCCTCGTGCCCTCCGCGGCCGCGGCCGGCGCGCCGTGCGGCAGCCTCGACGGCTGGCAGTACTGGCTGACCGCGCCCACCACCGTCGACCTCGCGCCGGACGGCTGGACCTGGGCCCCCGGCGGCCCGCCCGCGCCCCACAACGCCACCGCCCCCGCCGGCCAGACCTGGTGGACGCAGAGCGGCGAGGCGTGCAAGGCCCGCCCGTGGGACACCTGGCGCGGCTACAGCGAATACAAGCCCACCGCCTCCGGCGTCAGCGGCGGCGACGACCGCGGGGTGGCCGACACCATCCTGGCCTACTACCGCCAGGCCGGCGTGCCCGTGCGCGACCGCCACGACCCGCTGGGCCTCGCCTATGAGGTCCGCAGCAACCGCGCCTGGGGCAACGGCACCGCGCCCGACTGCTGGGAGGACCGCACCGAGTTCAACAACATCCAACCGCACCACAGCCGGTTGCCGCACGTCGAGTTCGACACCTTCGACGTACCGTTCGACCTGCGCTTCCAGGCCTACCACGCCGGCACCTACCACCACGTCGAGCCCAACTAGGGGGGTTCTGACGAGCCCGTGCCGGGCGTCCGCTACGGCTCCTGGTGCGGCGACACCAAGGCGCGCTACGACCGCGAGTACATCCCCCTGCGCCTGCCGCGCCAGATGATGGGCGGCGACCCCGACCTGACGCTGCTGCCGCCGGTCACGCCCTACCAGCCCAACGGCGGCGCCCCCGCCGACGTCCTCATCCTCGGCCTCGGCGCCGACGTCCTGCCCCGGGCGGCGCGCTCCGTCATCCACGACGCGGGCGACATCCTGACCGGCGCGGTGGACGAGCCCAGCATCCCCAGCCTCGACTTGGGCGCCAGCCTCGACGTCGCGTTCGACACCGCCGCCGGCAGCGGCATCCCGCAGGCGGCCGACCAGATCCTCGCCAGCCTGCCCCTGCTGCAGCAGGCGCCGCAACTCGTCCTGGGCGGCGGCTCCCCGGTCGTGCCCCTGCTGCGCCTGCGCGTCGCCCCCGACGTGCAGACCGGCGAGGTGCTGGTGCAGCACCGCTTCGACATCCCCGCCGGCAGCGCGGGCGAGTTCATGGCCTCCACCGACAACGGCCTCACCTGGAAGCTGCTGCCCCTGCGCGGCGCCCCCGGCGTCGTGGGCAGCTCCGGCCCCGGCCTCCACCTCGGCGTGCTCGACGTGGGCCAGTTCCGCGGCTCCACCGTCCTGCTGGGCGCCCGCATCGCCGGCGACTCCTGGGCGAGCGCGAGCTGGAGCCTGCAGCGCCTCGTCGCCATCCCGGCCGGCGCCGCCGGCTTCGCCCCGCAGGTGCTCTCCGCGTCGGCGGCCAACCCCGACCTCACCTTCGGCGCCGCTTCCACGCCCGGCCAGATCGCCGCCCTCGCGGGCACCGCCACGGCGCACAAGCGCGTGCTCGTCGGCGCCCCGCTGGTCATCCCGGCCGACGCGACGCTCACGTTCCAGCACGTCGACCTGCTGCTCGGCGACTGCGGCGGCCGCTCCTGCCCCGTGCAGGTGCTCGGCACCCTCACCCTCGACGACGTCGCCATCCACCCGGTCAACGCCGCGCTGCAGCTGCCCACCCTCACCGTGCTGGGCCAGCTCCTCGCCAGCGACTGCCGCGTCGGCGGTCTGCTCTCCGGCCTCACGGCCCTCGGCGGGCGCGTCGAACTGCACCGGTGCTGGGTCATCGGCGGCGCCGTGGGCGCCCTCTCCCTGCTGGGCAGCCTGGAGGCCACCGACTCCGTGTTCAGCGGCCAGGCGCTCGGCGCCTACGCCCTGGGCAGCCAGGTGCGGCTGCAGAACAACCTGTTCGTGCGCGAGGCGCGCGCCGCCGGCCTCTTCGACGAGTCGTGGGGCACCGTGCGCGACAACGTCGTCCTGCATACCAAGCAGGCCGGCTTCCTCGTGCGCAGCCCCCTCGGCGGCGGCGACCTTGCCCTCCTGGACAACGACGTCCGGGAGACCGGCACCGCCATCGGCGCCACCCTCGACCTGGAGGACCGCGTCCTCGCCCTCGACCCGCGCGACCTGGGCGTCCCCGTCGCGGCGCGCGACCGCGTCCAAGGCAACCGCGTGCAGTGGGCGTCGCTGGAGGGCGTCAACGCCGGCGCCCTCTCCGACCCCGTGCTGTACGGCAACAGCCTGACGCACGACAACATCGGCGTCAAGGTCGGCATGCTCGACAGCGCGACCATCAACGCCAACGACATCTACTCGAACATCAACGCCTGGCGCGAGGCCATCCTGCGCGGCCGGGCCAACAACGGCGGCGGCCTGCCGGGCCGCGCCACCCCCGCGCAGGACGGCAACCTGTGGACTGGGCTGTGGCAGGGCTTCGGGCTCGGCCTCCCCACGGACGCCACTGGCAACTACTGGGGCCCCGGCCCCATCGAGCCCGGCACGCTGTGGCCCAGCGACGTCCTGCTGACCTCCAGCCAAGTCGACCTCGGCTCGCCCAGCAACGCCTCGGTGGCCGCCTCGGCCCCCTACAAGGTGGTCCTCACCGCGCCCGGCTACGGCGGCGGCCTGCTGCCCCGGCTGGCGGTCCCGGACCCCAACGGCGTCCTGCACGACCTCGCCGCCGGCGACCTCGTCTCCCCGCTCTCCAGCGGCGACGTGGCGGGCACCGTGGCCAACGCGACCCAGATGGTGCAGAGGCTCACCGACCGCGTCCGCGTCGTCGGCTTCGCCAACCGCACCGTCCCGATGGCCTACGACGTCCCCGCCGGCGTCACCGGCTTCACGGTGCGCGCCACCTTCCACGCCTCCGGCCTGCGCGACGTCTTCAACGCGACCACGCTGCTCGGGCTGCAGAACGGCCTGGGCGCGCTGCTGCCGCTGAAGGTCCCCGACACCTCCGCCGTCACGCGCAGCTTCACGCAGCACGTCACGGCGACCGGCACGCACGGCACCCTGGGCTTCCAGTTCGACGGCGTCCGCGAGGCGTTCGCCGACTGGGAGGTCGTCTCCTACGACACCGCGGGCCACCCCGACACCGTGCCCGCCACCACCGCCACCAAGGCGGTGCGCGTCCACAACGCGCTCGTCTGGCCGCTGCTGCTCGACGTGGTCCCGCTCGTGAGCGACCTTGCCTACGGCGTCCTCGGCGTCGCCAACGGCACCGTGCAGGCCATCCCGCACCAGGAGCTGGCCGCCACGCTGCCGCTCGACCCCGCCAGCCTCGCCGGCGCGGGCCTGCCGCAGTCGTTCCTGCCCGACGGCACCCTGGCCCTCGACGGCACGCCCAGCCTGGCCACGCTCGCGCACAGCCAGGCGCCGGTGCGCACCTACGAGTTCCGCTACAGCCTGTCGAGCGAGCCCGGCGCGCCCACCCACGCGCTGGAGGGCGGCTTCGCGATGGGCCGCGCCCTGCCGCTGCCCACCATCCCCGACGGCGCGACCCTGCGCCTCGAGGCGCGCGCCACCGACGCCTCCGGCCTCACCGGCCCGTGGGTCTCGGTGCAGCTCCTTCAGGACCGCACCGCGCCCAGCCTCCAGCTCGGCACCGCCTGCCTGCCTTCGACCGCGTCGACCGTGGCGTTCCACGCCGCCGACGCCGCCCCCGCCGGCCGCCCCAGCGGCGTCGGCACGGTGCAGCTCGTCGCCACGGCCCTCAAGGCGGACGGCTCGCTCGACCTGGCGCGCACCTACGTCTACGTGCAGCACGGCACCGGCCCCGCCGCCACCCTCGACGGCACCTGGCAGGTCCCCTTCCCGCCGGAAGCGCTGGCGGGCGCCTACGCCCTCACGGGCGCCGTGCAGGACCGTGCCGGCAACGTGGCGCTGGCCAGCGGCGCCTTCGCGCTCGACGTGTCGCCGCCCGCCATCCTCGCGGGCACGGCGCTCACCAACCTCCAGGCCCTGCTGACCAACGTCGACCCGCAGCTCGGCGTCCCCAACCCCAACCTCGGCCTGAGCGCCATCAACAACGCGCTTGGCGTGGCGGGCGGCGCCGCGGGACCGCTCAACCTCGTCCTCGGCGCGACCGTCAGCGACCCCGGCGGCTCGTGCGGCCTGGCCAGCGTCGACGTCGAGTCGCTCGGCGCCGACGGCGTGTGGCGCACCATCGTGCACCACGACGTCCCGGCGGGCCAGACGAGCTACATGCTGCCGGCCACGGACGTCGTGGACCTCGCGCCGCTGGACGGCCACACGGTGGACATCCGCATCGTGGCCACCGACCGCGCCGGCCACTCGTCCACCTGGGACACCGGCGCCATCACGGTCGACCTGCGGGCGCCCTCCATCGAGCTGCCCGCGCTGCTGCCCTGCCTGCCCGGCGCCGCCACCGCGCCCTGGGCCGCCCACGAGGCGCCCGGCGCCGTGGTGAGCGGCCTGCGCCAGGCCCGCCTCACCACGACGCGGCCGGACGCCAGCCAGGTCAACGTCACGCTCGCGCTCACGCCGGGCCAGCTCGACGCCAGCGCCAGCTACACCCTGCCCTTCATCGGGGCCGGCACCTACACGCTGGCCGCGGACGCCAGCGACCTCGCCGACAACGCCCTCGCGCCCACGGCGCAGGCGACCGTCAAGGTCGACACCGCCCTGCCCGCCATCACGCTGCAGGCCCAGCTCGCGCTGCTGCAGCCCAATGGCATCCTGCCGGCCTCCCTGCTCAGCAGCGACCACAAGCTGGGCAGCGTGCAGGCGCTCGTGGACGACTCCATCGCCACCACCTGCGGCCTCGCCAGCGCCATCCTGGACTCCAGCAGCGACGGCACCACGTGGACGACGCACGACCAGAAGTCGTTCACGGACGGCACCGCCAGCACGACGCTGTCGGCCAGCGCTGACCTCACCAGCCTCGACGGCAAGCGCGTCACCTTCCGTGTGCGCGGCACCGACGCAGCCGGCAACACTGCGCTCGACGCCAGCAAGGCCAACATCCTGGTCGACCTGAGCAAGCCGCTGCTCCCCACGCCGCCCACCATCCCGGCGTTCATGGGCACCACCGGCTTCACGGTGGCCTGGAGCGCGGCGGACGACGCCAGCCACGGCGAGGCGAGCGGCATCGCCACGCAGTCCTGGAAGCTCCACCCGCAGGGCCAGCCCAGCACCGTCATCGCGAGCGGCGACGCCACGCATCTCACCGTGCGCGCGCCCAACCCGACCGCCAACGACGGCGCCACGCTGACCTTCCGGCTCGACCTCACCGACCGCGCCGGCAACGTCGCCACCTGGACGGCCAACACCGTCATGGACGCGCGCGCCCCCAGCGTGCCCATGCCTAGCGCGCCGGTGCTGGACGTGGCGCGCCAGGCGGTCGTCTTCGCCTGGACCGCCGCCACCGACCCCGGCAGCAACCCGAGCGGCGTCGACCACTACATCGTCACCCGCGACGCCACCCCGCCCGGCGGCCCGACCACCACGACGCAGTTCACCGTCCCGGGCAACCAGACCTCGGTGAGCGACGACGCGGCCAGCCTCGGCCTGGCCGGCAAGACCGTGCGCTACTACGTCTCGGCGGTGGACCGGGCCGGCAACGGCGGCACCCGCGTCAGCCCGAACTCCATCTACGTCAACTTCGTCGCCCCCACCGTCGGCTACAGCGCCCCGGCGCCGTTCGGCCGGACGCAGGCGAAGGGGACCGAGATCGACACCCCCTACACCGGCGTGGTGGACCTCGGGGCGGCCATCGGCGCCACGACCACCGTGGTGTCGGCGCAGGCGCGGCCCGGTTCGCTGCTGGTCAGCCTGCAGGCGGTCCACACCGACCCCAACGTCGTGAGCACCCTGGCGCTCACCCTCGACGGCGCCGCCGTCAGCCCCAGCTCCTCCACCACCAACGCCTGGACGTACAACTACGCCCTCGGCGCCGCCAGCACCGACACCCTCCACACCCTCGTGGCCAAGGTGACGGGCAACAACGGGCTCACGTCGCAGCAGAGCTTCCGCTTCTACGTCCCCAGCGAGGCCAGCCTGGTCGCGGCCGACGAGCAGGCCAACAGCAAGTGGACCCTCGGCTCCGGCGCGTCGTTCGACACGGCGTCCGGCGACCGCCTGGCGGGCACCCGCTCGGTGCTGGTCAACGCCGGCGCCGCGGCCACCTACGCCACCTGGAGCACCGACAACCCGTCGCCGCGCCTGGCAGTCAGCGCCCAGGTCCGCCTCGACCGCGCCCCCACGGGAGCCTTCGAGCTGCTGGCCGCGCTGGACCAGTCGGCGGTGCGCTCCGCGGTGCTGGTCGACGGAAGCCGCGCGCTCTCGGTGCAGACCCCCGCCGGGGCGGTGGCCACCGGCGTGACGCTGGGCACCGGCTGGCAGGACGTCCGCCTGGTGCTCTCGCCGACGCTCGCCGACCTCTACGTCGGGGGCCACCTCGTCGGCACCTACGCCGCCGCCACCCCCAGCGTCGGCCTCACCGGCGTGCGCTTCGGCGGCGTCGGCGGCAAGGAAATCGTCGACAGCCTGCTCGTCCACGCGCTCTCGCTGCAGCTCGCCAGCAACCTCCAGTCCTACATGCCCATCGAGGGCATCGACGGCTGGACCGTCACCGGCAGCGGCACGCTGGCCACCACCTCGGAGCCGGGGGTCGGCACGGCGCTGAAGGTCCAAGGCGGCAGCGGCGAGGCGCGGTCGCCCAGCGTCACGGCCGGCCAGTTAGCCCACGCCGTCCTGCACTTCCGCATGGACAGCGCGGTCGGCGACGCCACGCAGGCGTTCCGCCTCGTCGACGCCGCCGGCAACGCCGTGGTGACGGGGACCGTGGTGGACAACCAGCTCCGCCTCTCGGACGGCCCCGGCACCCAGACGTTCGGCAACGCCACCTACGACGACTGGCACCGCGTCGACCTCTACTTGGAAGGCCCCACCTACATCGCCACGCTCGACCAGGGCCAGACGCTGCTCGCGGCGACCGGCACCGTGGCCACCGTCGACCACCTCGCGGCGGGTCTGGGCGGCGTCACGACGCTGCTGGACGCCCTGCGCGTGGCCGGCGACGGCCCGGAGCACGACACCACCTTCGCGCAGTGGCCGGACGCCCACAACTGGCACCCCACCGACCCGGCGTCGCAGCTCAGCCGGTCCGGCGTCTCCAACATGGACCCCTTCTCCATGTCGGTGAACGTCCTGACCGCCAACAACCAGCCCGCCTACCTGTGGACCGACAAGACCGGCGTGGGCAGCCGCTACGTCGCGGAGGTCGCCTACCGGCCCGTCGACGCCACGTTCCCGCCCGTCCACCAGGCGGTCCTGGCGGCGTTCAAGGCGGACGGCACCGTCGGCTGGTCCATCACGATGGCCGACGACGGCACCGGCTTCGCCACGGCGCTCTACTACAACGCCCCCGGCGGCGCGCAGACCAAGCTGGTGGGCGGCATCACCGACCCCCACTTCCACGCCGTCCGCGTGGTGGCCGACGAGGCCGCGCAGACGCTGAAGGTGCTGCACGACGAGGCGACGGTGCTCGACCTCACCGGCGCGGCGCTGCCGGTGACCACCAAGCTCGCCGTGGGCGACGTCTTTGCCACCTTGAGCGGCATGACCGGCGCTGGCCAGGCCTACTACGACGACCTCTCCCTCTTCCCCAACTAGACCCGGAGCAACCCATGACCGCAAACCGCATCCCGCCCCTGCTTGCCGCCCTGCTGGCGGCGGCCGTCCTGCTCTCCGCCCTCGGCGGCCCCGCCGGAGCCGTGTCGGCCCCCCTCAACCTGCCCAGCGGCAGCCCCTACGACCACCCCCTCACCAACACCACCAGCTCGCTGCGCTGGACCGGCTCGTGGACGGTGGACCGCAACGGCGCCGACCTGACGCCCCGCTACGACAACACCATCGTGGCCACCGAGGCGAGCGCCATGCTGGCCCCCGGCACCAGCAGCGACGGCAACGCCGTCGTCGACGCCGCCAACCTGGCGCAGGCGCAGTACGGCTGGGTCCAGGTCGACGTCACCCACACCCTCACCGAGACGATGGCGGCCGGCGGCAAGACCATCAGCCAGATTGCCATCACGCCTGGCCTCGGCTGGTTCCTGCACCTCTACCGGCAGCCCGGCAGCCAGCCCGCCTCCATCAACGCCGTCACGCAGGCGCCCAACGGCCCCACCAGCACGCCGGTCTACGCCGCGAGCCCGCTCGAGAACGCGACGGTCGAGGTCGTCTCCTACGGCTCCGCCATCCCGTACGGCCCGGCGTGCACGGGCCTCTCCCCCGTGCGCCTGCTCGTGCCCGACGCGCTGGCGGCCGCCAACGCCCTCCCCGGCACGCACCCGACGCTGGACTTCGCGGTCCAGGGCACCGGCCAGGAGAACACCGACCCCTCGATGCGCAACGACCAGCTCTTCCTGACCGTGAAGGGCACCAACGAGAGCTGCAAGTACGCCATGCACTACCGCGTCCAGCTCCTGTTCGCCTTCGACACCGCGCGCAGCGCCACCTCGGTGGCGCCGCCCACCACGAGCGAGTTCATCCACCGCGTCGGCGGGCCGGACTACCAGCCCTTCGTCCTGGACCTCAAGCAGGGCGACGCCCTCGCCGTCTCCGGCGCCACGGGCGCGTCGGTCGCGCGCCAGCAGGACACCCTGACCGTCCAGTACGCGCCCGTCTGGCCGGTCTACTTCGCGTGCAACACCGTGAGCCGCAGCCTCCCCGTGCACACCGACGGGCTGCGCCAGTGCGGCACCCTGCTGCTCGAGCGCGGCATCCAGACGGAGAGCCGCGTGCAGGCGATGGACAGCGGCTTCTGGACCTACTACATCACCAGCGACCCAAGCGGCAACCCGATGGCCTCGGCGTTCTTCATCGCCCGCCAGCCCGCCACGGTGTCCATGGCGGAGCACTCGCTGCTGACGCTGAACGCGGATGGCTCGCTCAACGTCGCCGACTGGCCGACCGGCTGACCTGGCCCTGGCCCCTCCTCCCTGCTTCCCTGGTTCCATCTGCCGCGGCCAGGACCGGAGCCTAAGCCTTCATAGCCCGGAACGCCTCGCCGCTCGCGTGCCCAAGGGCTCCCTGGCCGCCCCCAAGACGCCGACGGCGCAGCCCGCCCCCCTCGCCGGGACGGAGCGCTCGCTGCAGATCGAGTACGCCATCCGCGACGTGGTGGTGCCGGCGCGGGAATTGGAGGCGCAGGGCCACAAGGTCCTCAAGCTCAACGTGGGCGACCCCAACGCGTACGGCTTTGCGCCGCCGGCGCACATGGTCGAGGCGCTCCACCAGGCGGCGCTCGCCAACGTCAACGGCTACACGGCGAGCGAGGGCGACCCGCTGCTCATCGAGGCCATCGTGCGGCGCGAGCGGCGGCGCAACAAGGTGGACTACACGGCCAACGATGTCCTGGTGACGAACGGCTCCGGCGAGGGCATCCAGATGCTCCTCGGCTCCAGCGTCAACCCGGGCGACGAGGTGCTCATCCCCGGCCCGAGCTACCCTCCCTACGACTCGCTCGTGAAGTTCTTCGGCGGCGTGCCGGTCCACTACCGCACCGTCGAGGGCGAGGACTGGCAGCCCGACGTCGACGACCTGCGCAGGAAAATCACGCGCAAGACGAAGGCGGTCTGCCTCATCAACCCCAACAACCCGACGGGCGCGCTCTACTCCAGCAAGGTCGTCAAGCAGTTCACCGACGTGGTGGGCGAGCACCAGGGCCAGCTGTTCATGGTCTCGGACGAGATCTACGACGAGATGACCTTCGACGGCGTCCAGGTGGCGAGCAAGACGGTGGCCCCCGACGTGCCGATGGTGACCCTCAACGGCTTCAGCAAGGTCTACCTCGTCCCCGGCTGGCGCCTCGGCCACATGCTCTGGAACGACCCGGTGGGCAGCCTCGCCAACGTCCGCGCCGGCGTCACCAAGCAGAGCCGCGTCCGCCTGTGCGCCTCCAGCATCGCCCAGCGCGCCGCCGTCGCCGCCCTCGACGGGCCGCAGGGGCACATCGCGCAGACCAACGCCGCCCTCAAGCGCCGCCGCGACTACGCCGTGAAGCGCCTCAACAGCATCCCGGGCGTCTCGTCGGCCAAGCCCGACGGCGCCTTCTACGCCTTCCCCCGCATCGACGCCCTCGCCACCCCCGCCGGCCGGAAGGCGTGGCCCGGCGGCGACAAGGAATTCGTGCTGGACTTCCTGCGCACCGAGAAGGTCCTCACCGTGCACGGCTCCGGCTTCGGGGCGCAGTACGGCAGCGGCCACCTCCGCCTCGTCATCCTGCCCGACCTCCCCGTCCTCGAGACCGCGTTCGACCGCCTCGCGTCCTTCCTCGCCCGCAAGCTCAAGGGTGCCCAATGAAGACCCTCCCCGCCCTCGCCTGCCTCCTCCTGCTCGCCGGCTGCATCGGCTACCCGCCCGGCGCCGTCCGCCCCGGCGACGAGGTCACGCTGCGCTACACCGCCACCGACCCCGCCACCGGCGCCGTCCTGGAGAAGGACGCCACCCTCGTCGCGGTCGCCGGCCGCGCCTCCGGCCTCGGCCCCGACGTGGACCGCGCCCTGCTCGGCCACAAGGTGAACGAGACCTTCGCGGTGGACGCGACGTCCGCCGTGGGCTACACCGGCCGCCAGGAGGTCCCCCGCGACCTCGGCAGCTCCGAGATGGAAAACCGCGTCCCGCGCAGCGCGTTCGAGGCGCAGCTCGGCCCCGCCAAGGTCGGGCAGTCGTTCCGCGCCAGCTCCCTCTACAACGCCACCGTCGTGGCGGTCGACGACGGCAACGTCACCTACCGCCTCGACGTGCAGGACGGCGAGGAGATCCCCATCCCCAGCCTCGGCCTCAAGGTCGTCCACTACGTCAACGGCACCACGCTGGTCCGCACCCTCGGCCCGCTGCCGGGCGCCACCTTCGGGCTCGCCCCCACCCCGAGCGGCCAGACGCCCCTCGGCCTGCCGGCGGGCAGCTACCGCACCCGCGGCGTGGAGGGGGACAACCTCGTGTACGACTACAGCCCCATGGCGCCGGCCCTGTTCGGCAAGGCGCTGCACATCGAGGCCAAGGTCACGGCCGTGCAGCCCGGCGAGCGGCCTGCCGCGCCCACCGGCGAGTACGGCCACCGCTCCAGCCCGCAGGTGCGCGGCGACCCGAGCATCGCGCTGCCGACCACCAGCTGAACCACGGATTGCACGAACGGCACGAAAGGCGTGTTCGTGCAATCCATGGAATCGTGGTTTGGCTCGGTGCGCTACCAAGGGTGCAGGATGCCCGCCGCGTCGCGGTGGCCGACCCCGTATTCCGGGACCGTCTTGAGGGTCGCCGCATCCAGCACGGGGCCCTCGACGCAGAGCCGGATGCCGGGCCCCACGGTGCAGGCGTCACAAATTCCGGTGGCGCATTTCATGTAACGCTCCAGGGACGCCTCGCTCGGCACGCCCGCGGCCTCGCAGAGTGCCGTGACCTTGGCCATCATCTTCTCGGGCCCGCAGGCGGCGACGCGGCCGAACTCCTCCTCCGCCAGGAGCTGCTCCAGGCGCTGCGTGGTGAAGCCGTGGACGCCGAAGGTGCCGTCGTCGGTGCAGGGCTCGTAGGACCACCGCCCGTCGTCGTGTCCCTGGCCGAGGAAGGGGTGGAGCAGCAGGAGGCCGCGGCTGCGCGCGCCGGAGACGACGGTGACTTGGTGCCCCATCGCGCTGGCCTGCTGGGCGCCGCGCGCCATTGGGGCGATGCCGGTGCCGCCGCCGACGAAGCAGAGCGAGGCGGGCTTGGGGGGCAGGGTGAAGCCGGTGCCGTAGGGGCCACGCACCCCAATCCTGCCACCCATTCCCAGCGCCAGCAGCGCCTTCGTGCAGTCGCCCTTGGCCTCCACCGTCAGGGTGACGCGGCCCTCGGCGTCGGTGGGGCCCAGGCCCATCGGCACCTCGTCGACGCCGGGCACCCAGACCATGCAGAACGTCCCGGCGGGGGCGGCGGCCAGGAGGTCGTCGCGGAAGCCGATGGTGGCGTGCCGGGGCGTCTCCTGCGCGAACGTCTCGATGCGGGTGACGCGCGGCCGCTCCAGCACCCCGTCCACGGGCGGCCCAGGCCCCATCCGTTGAAAAGCGGGCCGGGCGTGGGCGCCGCGTGCCCCTGGAGACGGCTGCGCCGGAGCTGGGGGAGCTCGCCGACCGGCTCCACCGCGCCCTGGTGGGCCGGCCGCCGCTGCGCGTGCCCCGCGTGGCGTTCTACCCCTACGCGCAGGGCCGCAGCACGGTGCGCGAGCGCGAGGGCCGCCTGGAGTTCCGCCTCAACGAGGGCCTCAAGGACGCCGACCCCCTGGCGCTGGAGGGCATCCTGGGCCTGCTCACCTGTCGCGTCCGCAACGTCGACGAGGGTCGCGTCGACCCCGCCGCCGCGCGCGCCTACCGGGACCACATGGTGCAGCGGCCCGCCCCCGGCAGGGTGGGCCGGGGCCGCAAGCACATCGACCCCGTCGGCACCCACCGCAGCCTCATGGAGTCCTACCTCCGCGTGAGCCTCGACATGGACCTCGCCCTCCCCGCCATCCCCAAGCTGTCGTGGAGCAAGGAGGTCGCCCGCCACCGCTTCGGCCACTGGGACCCCGACCACCAGGCTGTCGTCATCAGCCAAGTGCTGGACGACCCCCGCGTCCCCGAGTTCGTGCTGGACTACGTCCTCTACCACGAGCTGCTGCACATCGTCCACCCGGTCAAGATGGGCTCAGGCTCCAAGCGCATCGTGCATTCCGCCGCCTTCAAGCGCGACGAGAGGAAGTTCCCCGACTGGCAGGAAGCTGAGAAGTGGATCACGCGGCTCTCCCGCCGCCGCTCTTGACCGCGAACCCACGAACCACGGAGGTCGCGGAACCCGCGGAAGGGTTGGCCGACTCCGTGCCTTCCGTGGCCTCCGCGGTTCGGCGGTGGGAGCGGTTTGCAACTCCGCGCGAGTTGTTTTCGTCGGACGCGCTTATCTGCCATGACGGCTCCAACAGGAGCGAAGAGCATGCCCAAGGCCACCCTCGCCGCCAAGGCCGCCGCCCCCCCCAAGGCCCCCGTCAGCGTCATCACCTGCGACATGGAGGGCCGCATCGAGACCTTCAACGACGGCGCCCAGCAGATTTTCGGCTACCGCCCCGACGAGGTCATCGGCAAGAAGCGCGTCAGCCTGTTCAGCCCCGGCGAGGTCGTGCTCGGCCACGTGCCTCGCTGGCTCAAGGAGGCGCGCACCAAGGGCGAGTTCGAGACCGACACCGTCTTCCTGCGCAAGGACGGCACCCGCATCGCGGCGCACGTCCGCATCACGCCCACCTTCCACGGCGGCAAGTCGTCGGGGCAGCAGGTCGGCTACTGCGGCCAGACCCGCGTGCTGGAGGGCGTCGACCCCGAGAGCATCCTGCCAAAGACGACCGTGGGGACCCGCATCTTCAAGGGCGTCGTCATCGGCCGCCTGCCGTTCCTGACCGCGACCATCGTCCCCATCCTGGTGGCCGCCGCGTTCGTGGCCCAGCAGAAGCTGGTGACGCCCTTCCCCTGGCTCCTGTTCGCGCTGGTGCTGGCCGGCGGCATCGCGCTGCACCTCGCCGCGAACATCTTCAACGACTACTTCGACTGGCGCTCCGGCACCGACCAGGCCAACAACGACTACTTCCTGCCCTTCAGCGGCGGCTCGCGCGCCATCGAGCTCGGCCTCATCAGCGAGCGCGGCACCTTCATCGCCGGCACCGTGAGCCTCGGGGTGGCCCTCGCCATCGGCGGCGCCCTCGCCCTCATGGGCCGCCCGCTCGTGCTGGCCTTCGGCGCGGCCGGCGCCCTGTCCGGCTTCTTCTACACCGCGCCGCCCGTGCGGCTTGCCGCCCGCCGCGGCCTGGGCGAGCTCTTCGTCGGCCTCAACTTCGGCCCGCTGGCCACCGCGGGCGCCGCCTACGCCCTGCGCGGCAGCCTGCTGCCATCGGACTTCCTCGTCGGCATCCCCCTCGGCCTCTTGACGGC
>JBHELM010000202.1:0-5185 GCA_046352715.1 Thermoplasmatota archaeon
CCTTACAACGTCCTGAACAGCCAGCTCTCAAGCTACGTGACCGTCTACAACCAGCACGTCGATGTCGTCGGCGAATTCGACGATTACAAGGACTCCCTGGTCGAAGGCACCGCAGGCTCCCCCTTGGACAGCCTTGCCAAGACCCTCTTCGGCAAGGAGTCGAGCCGCCCCGTCGCACGGGACGCATGGACGTTTGCCACCATCCCGATGGAGGGCAAGATTGGAATCTCGCCAAACTGCGTGTTCGCCCTCCTCACAAGCGCGGCCTGGAGCGTCGGTGGGATGCCGATTGGCATGAGCATCGTCCAGACGCCCGTCCCCGTCCTTGAAGTGCGTTCCTACGGAACGGCCTGCTTGGTCCCCTGCTAGAACGGCAGCCGGACGCCTTTTCCACTCCCCCCTTCTGGTTCGGAACGTCCATGACCGGACACCATTGCCTGGCATTGGTTCTGCTCGCATTGCTCGCGGGCTGTCTAGGTCAAGCGCCCCCTCCCGTCGCCCTTCAGCCCGAACCGCCCGGGGTGGGCGCTGCCCAGGTCACCCTGCCAGACCCTCAAGCGCCCTGGGGCATGGGACTTCAGTATGTCTACGACGTAGTGAAAGGGGGCAATCTCACCCTGCGCTACGCGTCCTCCGACGACGCAAGCCCCGACCAGGAAGGCTGGGCCTGCGGTTTCATCTCCTTGGGGGCCAAGGGCGATGGTCCCATCCAACCCCTTGTGGGTCGGACATTGGCCTACTCACGGGGCCACGCGCTGATTCTCGCCCGAGGCTCCGAGCCCTTTGTCGCCAACATGACGCGAGCCGAGAGCCCCGGAACCCCCGTGAACGACACTCTCGAAGCCGAGGGCAGCTTCCGGGGAGGCGAGCGCTTGGTGATGGAGACCGCCTACCTTTCAAGCGACCCGGGAGGTGCCACCCCGCTCACCGGAGTCATCAACCTGACCACCGACGGCACCCTCCGCCTGAACCGGACAGTCCCGTTCTGGTTCCGCTGCGGCTCCAACCTTGAGAGCTTCAGGGGCACGTTCGCGGCCGCAGGGCTCGGCCCGGCCGTCGCGGTCAAGGACGCGTTGGCGGAGCATCCCACCGGAACGCCCAGCCACGCCGAGCTTTTCGTCGTGCAAGACCCCCGGCTCGCTTCGACTTGCACCGCTTTCTTGCTCCACAACGGGACCACCGTGGCGGAGTCCGGGCGGCAGACATCCGTCCGCCAACCGGCCTATTGCGTCGTCGTTGCGGACATGCCGCCCGGACGCGTCGGCTTCCAAATCAAGGACTCGTTCATGGCCGCACCGATTCTCGCCTACACGTTGCAAGAGCGGGCGCCCGGCATGGAACGTTAACCGCCCTACGTCGGGGCAACCCTCCCCTGGCGGCGACGGTTTCGATTTCATTCGAGGGCGGCGACCTCGGGTACGCCCTGTCCAACTCCCGTGGAAACGTGGTCTCCTGGCCTTCCGGCCGCCAGCCCCCGGCTGCCGAACGCAGCACTCTCCTTAGAAGGGTTAATAGGGCGCCCCACTTGGCGCGGCCCATCCGGCTGATGCCAACGCATCAGGTGACCCCAATGGCCGACGGCGTCCAGACCTCCACCCGCTCCAAGACCGCCCTGCGCACGGCCCTGTGGCTCGCCGCCTTCGTCGCCCTCGCCTTCACGCTGCGCACGGTCTTCAACGTCGATGCCGGCTTCGACGCCAGCGGCGACCGCCAGCTCTTCACGGGCAACGACCCGTACTACGACTGGCACTCCATCGACCACACCCTGCGCACCGGCAAGAACCTGGACTACGACCAGGCCGTCAACTACCCCGAGGGGCGCGCCAACCCCAACCCGCCGCTCTACGACTGGACGACGCTGCCCCTGGCCGCCGCCCTCCAGCACGCCGGCGCCGCCGACCCCATCGGCACCGCCCTCAACGTCATGGTCGCCTTCTGGGCCGCCCTGACCGTCATCCCCGTCTACATGATCGGCCGCGACGTCTTCGGGCGCAAGGCCGGCCTGTGGGGCGCCTTCTTCATGGCCATCTCGGCGCCGCACATCCAGCGCACCGCCTGGGGCTACCCCCGCCACGAGGCCATCGCCCTCTTCTTCATCGTCCTCGCCATCGCGTTCCTGGTCCGCGCCTTCAAGACCATCGACACCCGCGACCTCGTCGCGTCCTGGCGCAACGGCCCCGCCATCCGCAAGGGGCTGCGCGAGACCGTGCGCAGCAACCGCACCTCGCTCGCCTACGCCACCCTGGCCGGCCTCGCCCTCACCGCCTGCGCCGACACCTGGAAGGGCTACCCCTACGCCCTCGCCATCATGGCGGTCGGCCTCGGCTTCCAGCTCGTCGTGAGCCACCTGCGCAACCGCGACGCCACCGCCATCTTCCTGGTCTACACCACCGCGGCCGCCGTCGCCGTCCTGCTGCCCTGGCTGCTGGTCTACCAGCACTTCCCCGGCTTCATGGGCACCACCGTGGTGCCGAGCCTCTACGTCCTGTACGGCATGCTGGCCGCCGGCATCATCCTGGTGCCGACCCGCGACCTGCCCAGCATCCTGGTGTTCCCCGCCCTGCTGCTGGCCGGCCTGGTGGGCCTGCTGCTGCTCGTGGTGGTGTTCCCCGACATCGGCCACAGCATCTTCTCCGGCCTGGGCTACTTCAGCCAGAGCAAGCTCTACGGCACCATCGCCGAGGCGCAGCGGCCCCGGCTCGGGGAGGTGGCGGCCAACTTCGGCTTCTTCGCCTTCCTCGTCGCGTTCTGGGGCTTCGGCCGCGCCGCCAAGGGCGCCTACAAGGGCGAGCCGACGAGCATGCTCGTGGCCTCCTGGGCCGTCGTCGCCCTCTTCATGACCTTCGCGGCCAGCCGCTTCCTGATGAACGCGGCGCCGGTGATGAGCATCCTCATCGGCTACGCCATCATGCGCATCCTCGACCGCATCGGCGGCCAGGACGTGCGCCGCCGCTTCCGCGCCGGGCACGGCACCGGCCTCATGTCGCGCAGCCTCAAGTCGCTGTCGTGGAAGACGGTGGCCGGCGCCACGCTGGTCGCCCTCTTCCTCGTCCTGCCCAACGTCTGGACCGGCGTCGACGCCGGGATGAGCACCGACTTTGAGCAGCGGCACGACTTCCTCCACCCGACCAGCAGCAAGGAGGTCAACCGCTTCGGCGCCTTCGGCATCGACTTCGAGCTGAAGTCCAACGGCTGGCTCCCCAGCATGGCCTACCTGGCGCAGCAGGACCCCGGCAAGCCCATCGAGCAGAAGCCCGGCTTCATCGCCTGGTGGGACTACGGCCACTGGGCCGTCGGCCTGGGCGACCACCCGACGGTCGCCGACCCCTTCCAGTCCCACTACGAGCTGGCCGGCCGCTTCCTCGCCTCCGACTCGGAGGAGGAGGCGATGTCCTGGTTGACCATCCACCTGCTCAACGGCGACTACTGGATGAACAACCGCCACTTCTCCGGCCCCGTGGCCGACTACCTGCAGGCCAACCACCCCAACCTGACCAAGCTCCCGTGGGGCGGCGCCTACGACCCGCTGTACGACGGGTTCGCCGCGGCGGTCCAGGGCGACGCCATCTTCGCCCTCTACGACAAGGTGTGCGACCTGACCAGCACCTGCGTCGGCTACATGGGCGTCGACTCGCGCATGTTCCCCTACGACGACCCCAACACCCCGGGCCAGATCGAGCGCCAGAGCATCTTCTACGCCCCGGTGTTCCTCGCCAACAAGAACCCCGACGACTACCTCCAGGTGCAGTTCCGCAGCGGCACCACCACCCTCACCCTGCACCGCTACGGGGTGGACGCCGCCGGCAACTCCTACGAACTGCCCAAGCCGACCTACACCGACGCGTCGGGCCAGGTCTGGGTCGAGTCGCAGGGCTACGCCTTCCCGCAGGGCCGCACCCCGCTGCAGGGCTACCCCCCCTCCTCCGGCATCTCGCTGTTCGGCACCGAGCAGATGACGGTCACCGGCAAGTTCTACAGCACCCTCTTCGCGCGCGCCTTCGGCGGTCTGGTGGACAACGTCCCCGCCGGCGACGGCCTCAACCACTGGCGCGTGGTGCAGGAGACGCTCGCCAACACCACCGCCGGCTTCAAGCTGCGCGACGTGGCGCTGCTGCAGTACTACCGCGGCGTCACCGTCACCGGCACCCTCAAGGACGACGCCGGCGAGCCCCTGGCGGGCTACAGCGTGGCCTTCGAGGACGCCGGCAAGGCGACCCACGGCGGCGGCGCCCCCACCGGCGCCGACGGCAAGTTCACCGCCGTGGCGCCCTTCGCGCAGGGCAACGACGTGCAGCTCGTCGTCAAGTCGGCCGACGGCGCCATCGTGCACCGCGAGAACCGCACCAGCCTCCAGTTCACCCAGGAGCAGGCGCGCAGCGGCGCCCAGGTCGGCGACGTCACCGTCACGGTCTCCCGCGGCGGCCTGCTCGGGCACGTCTTCGTCGACCGCGACGCCGACGGCAAGTTCGGCGCCAACGACACCGCCCTCGGCAACGCCACCATCCAGGTCGCCGGCAAGACCACGAAGAGCGACCCCAAGACCGGCACCTACGGCATCAGCGGCGTCCAGGCCGGCAGCTACACCCTGACCGCCAGCCTGGAGGGCTACAGCCCCGCCTCGCAGAGCGTCACGGTGACCAGCGGCCAGGGCACCACGGCGGACGTGCCGATGGCCGTCCTGCCCAGCACCGTCAAGGTGACGGTCCTGGACGCCGGCGGCAGCCCCCTGCCCAACATCCCGGTGGACGCCAGCGGCGCGGGCCGCCAGAGCGGCGCCACCAACAGCACCGGCGTCGCCCTGCTGAGCCTCACCCCGGGCACCTACCAGCTCACCGTCGACACCAACGTGACGAAGGAGGGCCAGGTCGTGCACTACGAGGCGCACGGCACGGTCGAGGTCAGGCTCGGCGGCAAGGAGATGGCCGTCACCCTGCGCGTGCAGTAGGCTCGGCGCGACAGGCCAGCGGGAGCGCTGCGCCCCGGCGAAGCCACCGCGTCTTCCCCTGTCACGGTTCCTTCAGCGAGGGGATGGGCTTGCGCCCCGCCAGGCCAGCGTCCGTCTCGTGGTAGTGCGCGACCGCCGCCTCGCCGTCGCGCCAGCACAGCAGGACGGTGCGGGCGCCGAGCCGGCCGGGGAAGTCGATGAGGCCGCTGTCCGGGTCCTTGAGCTGGATGCCCTCGGCGC
>JBHELM010000203.1:0-23826 GCA_046352715.1 Thermoplasmatota archaeon
TCCTCTGCCAGGACGTGTGCCACGTGCTGCGCGACGCGCGGCAGACGGACCAGTTCTTCGGCCCGCGGTTCATGATCCGCCTCGCGGGCCTCGACATGCACCCCAAGGACGCGACGGACCGCATCCCGCTCGCGAAGACGCGCGCCGGGGTCGGCGCCTGCAACATCACGAAGTGCTGCACCGAGGTGTGCCCGGAGCACATCAAGATCACCGACAACGCCATCATCCCCCTGAAGGAGCGCGTGGTCTCCTCGAAGGACCCGCTGGCCATCGCGTGGCGCGCCCTGACCGGGAAGGGCAAGAAGCTGCCCATGGCGAAGTAGGGTCGAGCAGAATCTTTCGTTGCCCAGCCCGGCACCCGTTCCTGGATTGCCTTTAGCCCTGGCGAGCCGCGGCTCGGAAGGGATGCCGCCACTCCCCGGCCAGCAGGACAAGCGCCGCCAGCGCCAGCGTCACCGGGATGCCGATGGGCCCGCCGATGGTGTAGAGGATGGAGAACGCGCCCAGCAGGAACGCGCACGCCGCAAGGGCTACGGGCCGCCCCCACGGCCGCGCGCGTAACAGCGCCAGCCCCGCGGCCGCCAAGGCAAGGCCGCCCGCCACGAGCATCCAGCCGACGGCGAGCAGCAGGCGGAAGCGGCCGTCCAGCCCGCCGCGCTCCTCCACCGCCGTGTGCCCGGACGCGACCGAGTGGCCGATGCCGGAGCCCGCGACCAGCAGGCCGAAGCCGAGGCAGAGCAGGCCGGCGACGCGGGGGAGGCGCACGCTCTCACGCACCACGGGGGGTCTGGCAAGCCACGACGAACGCCTCCCAACTCTCCCGGTCCGCGAACTCGAGGGGCGTGCCGCGCCACCGGCAGCGGGTGCAGGTGTAGGGTCCCCACCAAGTGCGGAACTGGAGATCCTGCGCCCCGCAGCGGCCGCACGCCTTGATGGGGAACTGCATGGGGGGAATCCCACCCTGCACGATTTGACGGTTCCGGCGGCCTGGGTCCGGAACCGCACCTTGAAGTGCCGCACCCCGGCTCCCCCCGCATGGGGAAGACGGAGGTCGCGACGCTGGGCGGCGGCTGCTTCTGGTGCGTCGAGGCGGCGTTCAACCAGGTGGACGGCGTCCTGTCGGCCGTCAGTGGCTACGCGGGCGGCAAGCCGGCCAACCCCACCTACGAGCAGGTGTGCGGCGGCGGCACGGGGCACGCCGAGGTGGTGCAGGTGACGTTCGACCCCGCGAAGCTGCCGTACAAGGAGGCGCTGGAGCTGTTCTTCTCCGTGCACGACCCGACGACGCTCAACCGGCAGGGGAACGACGAGGGGACGCAGTACCGCAGCGTCGTCTTCACGCACTCCCCCGCGCAGGAGGCGACGGCGCGCGCCGTCATCACCGAGCTGGAGGAGGAGGGTGTGTGGGACGGCCCCGTCGTCACCGAGGTCAAGCCCGCGCCGCCGTTCTACCCCGCCGAGGACTATCACCAGCGCTACTACGAGCGCAACCCGTGGCAGGGCTACTGCCAGGCCATCATCCGGCCCAAGCTCGCCAAGTTCCGCAAGGCGTGGCAGCACAAGCTCAAGGCCTAGCCCGCCGCCTCGCCGGGCCGCACATGTATGGCCGGGTGTCCCTTTCCGGCGCAAGTCTTCTAGGCGGCCAATCGGTCTCCCGACGGTCGCGGAATGCCAAGCCAGCCCAGCGCCCTAGCGGACACGCCCTTCGCGCCGCGCCTGCGCGAGGCGCTGGCGTGGAGCGCGCCCGACGACGGCGTGCTGGCCATCGGGCAGGTGCGGCTCGACCTGGAGCGCGAGGCGGCCACCGAGCGGCTGCGGCAGCGCGAGCGGCAGCAGGCGGTGCTGGCCCGCTTCGCCCGCGAGGCGCTGGCGTGCCGCGAGGTGCGGCCCCTGCTCGACCTTGCGGTGCGCGACGTGGCGCAGACCCTCGGCGTGGAGTGCGCCGGCGTCCTGGAGCTCTCCCCGGAGGGCCACCACTTCGTCCTGCGCGCCGGCACGGGGTGGAGTGACGGGCTGGTGGGCCACGCGCTGGTCCCCGCGGGGCCCGGGACGGCCAACCAGGCGCTGCTGGACGGCGGCCCGCTGGCGTACGCGCGCCGCGCCGAGCACCCCTTCCTGGCGGACGCGCCGCTGCTCGCCTCGCACGGCTGGGCGAGCGGCCTGGTGGTGCCCATCCCCGGCCGGTCTCGCCCCTATGGGCTGCTGGGCGCGCACACGCGGCGCCACCGCGAGCCCAGCAACGACGACCTGGCGTTCCTCGACGCCGTGGCGCACACCCTGGCCAGCGCCATCGAGCGCTGCGCCGCCGAGGAGCAGTTGGAGCGGGCGCGCCGCTCGCTGGAGGCCCTGGTGGCGGAGCGGACGCGGCAGCTCGCCCTCTCGAACCGCGAGCTGGAGGCGTTCAGCTACAGCGTGAGCCACGACCTGCGCGAGCCCCTGCGCGCCATCCACGGCTTCAGCTCCCTGCTGGCGCAGCGGCTGGGCGACCGCGTCCCCGACGCCCTGCCCCTGCTCGACAGCGTGCGCTCCAGCGCGGCGCGGCTGGGGCGGCTCATCGACGACCTGCTCGACCTCTCCCGCGTGCAGCGGGCCGACCTGGCGCGCACCTGCGTCGACCTCTCCGCGCTCGCTGGCGAGATGCTGGCCGAGCGCGCCCGCGCCGAGCCGGGGCGGACGGTGGAGTGGACGGTGCAGCCCGGCATCGTCTGCCGCGGCGACGCGATGCTGCTGCAGACGCTGCTGCAGAACCTGCTCGCCAACGCGTGGAAGTTCACGGCCGGCAAGCCGGCGGCGCGCATCGAGGTGACGCGGCAGGGCGAGGCGGGGGCGGTCTGCGTGCGCGACAACGGCGCCGGCTTCGACATGGCGTACGCGGCCAAGCTGTTCCGCCCCTTCGAGCGCCTGCACACGGCGGCCGAGTTCGAGGGCACCGGCATCGGGCTCGCGACGGTGGCGCGCATCGTGGAGCGGCACGGCGGCCGGGCATGGGCGGAGGGGCGGCCGGGGCACGGCGCCTCGTTCTACTTCACGCTGGGGCCCGAGCCGGAGCTGGCGGAGTTCTAGGCCGCGCTGTTGCCGCCACGGGTGCGGCGCTTTCTGGAACGCGCCGTAGCGGGCTCCTTTTCCTCTTCCCCCTTCGCCTCTTCTTTTCTTTTTCTAGGCAGAGACCGGCCTGAGGAGCGCCGCCACCTTCGCCTTCGCGGCTTCGAGGCACTCCTTCACCTTGCCGGCGTCGGTCCCCCCGCCCTGCGCGAAGTCGGGTTTGCCGCCGCCGCGCCCGCCGACGAGGGGGATGACCTCACGCAGCAGGGCGCCCACGTCGACCTTCACGTCGGCGCTGCGGGCGAACACCAGCCGGACGCCGCCGTCCGTGGAGGCGAGCAGGGCGATGGTATTGGGCTGCGCGGCCATCTCCTGCGCCGTCTTCTGGAGCGCGGCGCTGGGCAGGACGCTGGCGATGAGCTTGACGCCGCCCACGGTTTCGGCACTGCCGGCTGCGGCCTTGGACTCCAGCTCGGCGAGGCGGGCGTTGAGGGCCTCGAGCTGCTTGCGCTGCTCCTTCCACTCGGCGAAGAACCGCTTCGCGGCGTTGGGGGCCTCGCTGGGCGCCACCTCCATCGCGTCGCCGGCCGCGCGCAGCAGGTCCTCCTCGGCCTGCCAGCGCTGCACGGCGTAGAGGCCCGCGCTGTACTCGAAGCGCTCGACGCCGTCCTGGATGCGCTCGGTGCGCCACAGCCGGACCGGGCCGACCTCCGCCGTGGTGTGGCAGTGGGTGCCGCCGCAATACTCGACGTCGAAGAACTCCTTGTCCTCCAGGCCGTCCACGACCTTGCCGTGCACCATCACGACGCGCACGTCACGGCCCTTGGGGATGCCGCCCTGGAGAAGAGTGAGGCCGTACTTCGCCTCCGCCTCCTCGCGCTTGTGCCAGGTGCGGCTGACCTTGCGGCCCTCCAGGACGACCTGGTTGGCGAGCTGCTCGATGGCGTGCACCTCCTCGCGGCTGGGGCGGCGGTAGTGCGTCATGTCGACGCGGGCGCAGTCGGCGTACTTCTGGGTGCCCGCCTGCCAGGAGTGGGGGCCGAGGACGCGGCGGACGCTCTGGTTCATGATGTGGGTGGCGGTGTGGCTGCGGGTGCAGTCCATGCGCCACGCCCAGTCGACCTCGCCGTGCACGGTGGCGTTGACCGGGATGGGCTCGCTCACGTGGTGGATGGCGTGCCCGCCGTCCTTCGCCGTGGCGAGGACGGTGACCACGGCGCCGTCGAGCAGGCGGAGTGTGCCCTTGTCGCCGGGCTGGCCGCCGGTCTCCGCGAAGAAGCAAGTCTTGTCGAGCGCCACGGCCGGCTTGCCGTCGGCCTGCCCGCTCCACAGCACCTTGGCGGTGAAGGTGCGCTTGTCCTGGTCCTTGTAGTAGAGCAGCTCCGTCGCGGGGACCGCGAGGTGCAGGCCCTTCTCCTTGGGCTTGGCAGCCTTGCCGTGGCGCGCGGCCACGACCATGTCGAAGTCGTCGGGGACGGTGACCTTGATGCCCATCTGCGCGGCCGCCTCCGCGACCTGGTTGGGGCCGAGGCCGTGCGAATCGTAGAGGTCCACCAGGTCGTCCGTGGTCAGGCTGGGCTTCTTCTGGAGGGTGCGCTGCACGAGGCGCAGGCCCTTGTCGCGGCTCTCGACGTAGCGCTCGGTCTCCAGCGCCATGATCTCCCGCGCGCGGGGGACGGCGGCCTTGAACTCGGGAAACTCGGCGAGCATGCGCTCCATGTTGTCCGCCAGCAGGTCGCCCAGAGGCGCCGTGATGCCCAGGACCTCCATGAACCGCAGCGCGCGGCGGGTGACGAGGCGCATGAGATAGCCGGCCTTGACGTTGGAGGGGACAATGCCATCGCCGACCATGAACGACAGGCAGCGCAGGTGGTCGGCGAGCGCGTAGACCGACTCCACGGGGCCCATGATCTCGTTGAGCTCCGCCACCGTCGTCTGGATGCCGTGCTTGGCGAGGCGCTTGACCACCTCCTCGCGCAGGCCGTCGAGCTTGACGCCGATGTCGAGATTGAGGATGCCCTGGACGCGGGCGTGCTCGGCGATGATGCGCTGCGCCTTCCCGTCGTCCCGGACAGGGGTGGTGGCGAGCGCCTTGAGCTGGCCCAGCGTGTCGGGGAAGACAGTGTCGTACGCCGTCGGGGTGCCGGTGCTGGCCCACGCGAGGCGCTCCAGGCCCCAGCCGGTGTCGATGATGCGCATCGCCATCCGGCGGTAGGTCTCGCCCTTGATGACGTAGGTCGGCTCGCCGGCGGCGACGCGGGCGGGGTCGACCGTCGCTGCCCCTGCGGGGCCGCTCCCGTCCCGAAGGCCGCTCCCACGGGTCGCGCCCTCCGGGACCTCTTCCAGGCACATGAACACCAGCGTGGCGACCTCGAGGCCGCCGGCGAACACCTCCACCGCGGGGCCGGCGTTGCCGCCGCCGTTCCAGGTGCCCTCCTTGAACGTGATGCGCCTGCCGTCGAGGCCCAGCACCTTCGTGAGAAACTCGACGCCGTACGCGACGCACTCCTCGGTCCAGTACTTCTCGCCGTACTGCGCGGAGTTGAACGCGTGGTGGCCCATCATCTCGAAGCAGGAGAAGTGGCGGCCGCTGCGCCCGATGTTGCTCAGGTCGTTGAGGCGGATGCAGGGCTGCGACACGACGAGCGGGTTCGCCGGAGGCGGCACCTCGCCAGAGGTGACGTGCGGCTGGAAGTTCGCGATGCTCGCGATGTTGAGGTAGATGTCGTCCCGCCAGCGCGCCACCACCGGGTTGCGGGGGACGCGCCGGTGGCCCTTGCCCTCGAAGAACGACTGGAACGCGTTGCGCATCTGCGCCACCGACAGCGGCTTCGTCGTGAGCGGGTTGCCGAGGAAGTCGTACTCGACGCAGTTGGAGTCGCCGCACAGGATGCGCTCGGCGTCAACGGTCCAGAACGGGTCGTTGCAGGTGGGACAGATCCTCCGCTGGTAGCCGTTGTCGTGGAAGAACTTCAGGTCCAGCATCGCCGCCAGCGTCGGGTCCATCGCCATGCGTCAGGAGGGCGACCCCGGGGCATCGGATAAGCGGTGCGCTCCTGGGATTCCAGGGATGCGAAGGGCAAGAACATGGGCGAAAGAATCTGGTGGGTCGGTTGGCCGGCAAGGGCGAACACAGATTCCACAGATGTCACAGATTCGGCAGCAAATCTGAGAAATCTGTGGAATCTGTGTTCGCCCACATGGAGCCGCGACCGGCCCCTGTTTTTTGCAGTTCTTCACGCGGAAGCGAGGCCGAACTCCACCGGGAACGCCAGGACGACCGCGGCCAGCAGGGCGTTGGCGAGGAGCCAGGAGAGGGCGGCGACTGCCGGCTCGCGGCGCCAGACCGCCACGGCGGCCACCATCGCACCCAGGAGGAAGCCGCCCGCCAGGACCGGGGCCTCGTTGATGAAGATGGGGTGGGCGAGGCCGGCGGCGGTCAGCCCGGCGATGGCCACGGCGGTGGCGCCCAGCCAGACTGCGACGCCGCGCGCTGCGGCCGTCAGCGGAGCAAGCGTGACCTCCATGCCGGCGCATGGCGGGGCGTGGATTCTAGGCTTGCGTCTTCGTGGCAGGACCACAAATTCCACGAAGTCCACGGGCGGCTTTGCCCCTAAACATGGATGGCACGGATTCCATGGGGCAGCTTGAATCCGCGTCATCCGCGAAATCTGCGGTTTGGCCGGCGTGGCTTCTCCCCGACGAAACCGCGGATGACGCGGATTCCCGCGGATGAACCAGAATCCGTGGTTTGGGCTGTCGGAGACAAGTTTAGGAGCAAAGCCTCCACGGGCCGCCGGGTCTTTCGTGCAATTCGTGCGATGTGTGGTCTGGCTTGCGTGAGGCTGCACCGAACCCCTCGACGCGCGCCGCCGCCGAGCAGGGATTTCGGGGATGACGGGGATGTTTCTTGAGGTGTCCATGGCCCAGGTTCGCGGGCGGAGCGCTTGCGCTGCATATGGCACAGATTCCACAGATTTCCAGATTATGTCTTCAATGCCGACGACGTGGGACGGCTCCAACTCGCCGCCCCTCTGGCGCTGTCAACATGGATTCCCTGGAACGTGCGAGCGGCTGCTGCCGCAGACCCCCCGCCCGACTTATTTATCCCGGCAATACGAACTTCCTTCCACGTAATCGCCCAAAATGCTGCTGTAGGCGGTCCCGCATGTCCAGGTTCCCGAGGTCTTTGTCCCGGTTCCCGTTTCAGTCATCCCGTCGACCTTCCAATCACGAGAAATTGCAATTGAATCCGTTGACGCCGAGCAATCCAGCCAAGCCATAACATGTGGCACCGGAGCGCCTGCAGGTTTGGTTCTCAGGAAAGAGCCAACCTCAACCCGATGCGGTGCACAGGCATCCCTTGCCGTACATTCAACGATGAAGTCTCTAGTAACCGGGTCAATGCTGAATCTCGCCTTGCACACCAATGGCGCGCTGCCTGGAACGCAATCTGCATGCGCGATGTACTTGGCGGCTGGGGCAGGAAGGATGCGTGTGACAGAGAACACACAACTCTTTGGCTCTTTTCCTCCAGGTGGAGGGGCACAAGCAGGGCTGTTGGGCTTTGCCCTGCTTTCGGTCGGGGGTCGTCTCTGCGGACCAAACTCCCACTGCCAGGATTGAATCTGCTCACAATTCGTCTTAGGACAGTCAGGGCAGGCGCTCGCGCTTGGGAGAAGCATCATCGGAAGAACCAGAAGCGGCATAACAAGGAAAGATGCCCAAGACACGTTTTGACCGCCTGCATCCTCGTAATCAACTCCGCTTCTTAGTGCTGCCGGCACCAGCCGAGCCAACACTTTCCTCCTTATCCCCTCCCCGCTCAGCGTTTCCGATTTTGGAGTTGCACAACAATGAGAGAGCAATTGAAACGCCAGCATCGACTTTCATGGCCTTGAATGACAAGCCAGGGAGCCGTTCAAGCACGCAGCCGCAGCAGGCGCGGGACTGGGACGAGGAGGAGCGACCGATGGTTCGCCTCCCCTCTGGATTCCCTCTTATCCCCGGACTTCGTTGGGCGCCGCATGGAGGGGACGCCGCCGGGCCTCGACCCGCGCCTTGCCGCGCGCGCCGGGCGGGCCGCCGGTTGGGTACGCGGGCAGCGCGAGGCTGGCCGCACGGTCACGGTCGTGCACCACATCGACGCCGACGGGGTGGGCGCCGGCGCCATCGCCGCCACGGCCTTGGAGCGCGCCGGGGTGCCGTTCCGCCTGCTGCCGGTGAAGTCCCTCGACGGCCACCACGTCGGCCTCATCCACGCCGCCGCCCCCGAGGCGCTCTGGTTCTGCGACCTCGGCTCGACCGCCTACATGCACTTCCCCGCCACGCCGCGCCTCGTGTGCGACCACCACCAACTGGTGCGCGACGGCGGCGAGGAGTCCTTCGCACACCTCAACCCGCTGCTCGACGGCCTCGACGGGCACGAGGTCTCGGGAGCCGGCTGCGCCTACCTCGCCGCCGCCGCGCTCGACGCCCGCAACACGGACCTGCTGCCGCTCGCCTTGGTGGGCGCCACCGCAGACCGCCAGGACCGCCCGGCGCTGCACGGCACCAACGCGCTCCTGCTGCGCCACGCCGAGGCGCTCGGGCTGGCCGCTGCTTCCCCGGACCTCGCGTTCTTCGGCCCCGAGACGCGGCCGCTGCGGAAGTTCCTCAGCCTCGCCAGCGAGCCCGCGCTGCCCGGCATCACCGGCGACCCGCGCGCCGCCGAGCGCCTGCTGCTCCGCCTTGGAGTCCCCCTGGAACAGGACGGGGCGGAGCGCACCTGGAGCCACCTCCTGGCTCCCGAGCGCACCGCCGTCCGCAGCGCCCTCGTCCACCATCTCCTCGACCTTGGCCTCGCCGCCGACGCGGAGCGCCTGCTGCGTCCCATCGTGACGCTGGCCCGCGAGCCGCCGGGGCCGACACGGGAGCTGCAGGAGTTCGGCACGCTGCTCAACAGCACGGCGCGCTACGACCGCCCCGACGTCGGCATCGCGGTGGCGCGCGGCGACCGCGGCGCGGCCTACGCGGAGGCGCTGGAGCTGCTGCTCGGCCACCGCAAGCACCTCGCCGGGGCGCTCGACGCCTTCGCGCGCTGCGGCGTGCAGGAGCGGCCCTCCCTGCAGTGGGTCCACCTGCGCGACGCCGTGCGCGACACGGTGGTGGGCATCGTGGCGGGCATGGCCCTCGGCGGCGCCCTCGAGCTGCGGCGCGACCGCCCGCTGGTGGCGTTCGCCTGGACATCGGACGGGCGCACCAAGGTCTCCAGCCGGGCGCCAGGGGAGGCGCGCGGCCGCCTCGACCTGAGCGTCGCGATGCGGGAGGCCGCCGCCGCGGTGGGCGGGCAGGGCGGCGGGCATCCCGGCGCGGCGGGAGCGACCATCCCGCGCGGGGCGGAGGAGCGCTTCCTCGCCGCCGCCGAGCGCATCCTGGAGGCGCAGCTTGGCATCGCACCGGCCGCCCCCGCTGCGGTCGCCCTCCCGCTCGCCGCCCCCACCCCCGCCGCCGCGTGGAGGCCGTCGGGCCGCGGCGCCCAGACCCGCCTGATGTAAGAGTCCACGATTTTGCGCAAACCCAGAGGCCGACCCGGCCGCCGTGACGCGCTGGCAGGCGATGGGCCACGGCGGCCACGGATGGGCATTCCCGGCCTCCAACGCGGACCTGTCCACGCCGGGGGAGCAAAGCGACACATGTCCCTTTTATCCATCAGCCAAGATTGCGACCCTCCTCGGAGGACGCTGCCATGCTTGCCCATCGCCTCGCCTGCATTGCGACCGTCGCCATCGCCCTGCTCGCCGGCGCCACGCCCGCCCTCGGCTGGCCCTCCACCTGCGCCCCCGCCGAGTACGCCCCGGCGCCGCCCGGGCCGCTGCAGGGACACCCCATTGCCGGCGGCTTCCAATTGGAGTGGAAGGACCTCGCCAACCCCCAGCTCGACATCGCCGTGGACGGCTACCTGGTCTTCCGCGCGCCGCTGGATGAGATGGCCCCGCCGGACCTCATCGCCGAGGTCGGCAGCCTCCAGCACGCCTACGTCGACCAGGGGGCGAGCGTCGGCGACGACTACCTCTACTGGGTCGCGGCGCACAACTGCGAGGGGTTCAGCCCCAGCAACCTCATCTCCACCCTGGTGGCCTCCTGCGTCGACTGGCAGGTGAACCTCAACTCCCGCCCGCCCCTGGAGGCCGTCTGGGCGGACACCGACTGCACCATCGGCGGCGGGCAGTGCCACATCCTCGTCGTCGTGTTCCCGCCCGACGTCCAACACCAGGGGTGCGGCCTTGACCCCTAGCCCCCGCCTGCCCGCCCTCCTGCTCGCCCTCCTGCTGGCGGCGCCGGCGCCCGGGCAGGCCGCCCCTACCGGCAGCGTCGGCGAGGTGGCCGCCGCCAGCGCCTTCGCCACCGACGCCACCGGCAGCGGGCCCCTGGTCGCCGCGGCGTTCTACGACGCCCAGGGGAAGGCGAACCCCTCCATCCGGGGCAGCGCCGACTGGGTGGAGGTCCGCGTCGAGGCGGAGAAGGTGACCGGCAAGCTCAACACCAGCGTGGAGCGCGGGCTCGGGGCCAGCGAGCCCCGCGACCCCGTCGTGGAGCGGCGCAGCAACGCGACCCTCGCCACGTCCTGGCCCGCGCAGCCGCACGAGGCCGCCCTGTTCCCGCTCCCCGGCGCCCCCGCCCCGTCCCTCTCCCTCGCCAGCCACTGCCTCGGCGTCGAGCCCGCGCAGCCGCAGGGCCTCCAGCCGACCCCGCACGTCAGCACCCCGACCACGCCCCACCCCGCCGCCAGCCTCGGCGGCAGCCACGCCCTGCGCCCCTGCGCGTCGGACCGCCTGCGCATCGAGGGCGATTTCCTGCTGGTGCTGTGGGGCGCCGACCTGCGCGTCCGCGACGCCGCCGGCACCACCGAGGCGTGGAGCGGCAGCCGCCCCGACCCCGCCGACCCCGGCCTGCTGCCGCCCTACGTCCAGAACGAGCGCGAGCAGGAGATCTTCCTCACCGTCCGCGGCGGCAGCCTCTCCCTGTCGTGGGGCCTGCCCGACGCCGCGCACATCTACGCGGCGGGGCTCCGGGTGCAGGCCCCCGCGCTCAGCCTCCAGGACGCCCACGGCACGCTGCGGGACGGCGCCGGGCCGCGCCGCGTCGACGCCCGCCAGCTCGACCTGCAGGGGGACCTCTCGGCGGCCTTCGGCCCGCTCAAGGATGGCGCCCTCTCCCTGGAGCTGGGCGGCACGGTGGCCAGCGGCGCGCTCGACGGGCAGGCGCTGGCCTGGGTGGTGGCCGCCGAGCCGCGCGCCTTCCGCTGGGGACTCCTGCTGCTGGTGGCGGGCAGCGTCGCGCTCCCCGCGGGCGGGCTCGCCTCGCACCGCGCCTGGTCGCGCCGCTCGCTGGAGAGCCTCGAGGCCCTGCTGGCGGCCCGCCGCGACGACGCCGTGGTGCGCCGCTCGCGCGCCCTGGTGCGCTGGTCCCCGTTCCGCACCGAGGCGCTGCTGCTGCGCATCGAGGCCTTGCTGCGCCAGGGCAAGGCGGGGCAGGCCTTCGAGGACCTGCGCGAGCTGCCGCCCGCGGTGCGCGACGGGCCCATGGGCCAGTTCCTGCGCGGCCACATCCTGGCCGCCGCCGGGCAGCCCCGGATGGGGGCGGTGGTCCTCGCCCACGCGGCGGGGGCGGGGCCCGAGTTCCGCGCCCGCATCGCGGGCGACCCGCTCTACCTGGACGCCCGGGGCGAGGACGCGCTGCGCTCCGCCCTCGCCGGGGGCCGCCCGTGAGCCCGGCGCCGCGCCACCCGGCCCAGGAGCGCATCCTGCAGGTGGTGGCGGAGCGGCCAGGGGTGTGCGTGCAGGACCTGGCGGAGGCGCTCGGCCTCACCCGCACCGCCGCGCTGCACCACATCCGCCGCCTGATGCGGGACCGGCTCGTGTCGAGCGTGCGCCAGGGCCGCCGCGTCCTGCACTTCCTGCCCGCCACGCAGCAGCCGCAGAGCCTGCTCGGGCTCCTCCAGGTGCACACCGCGCGCCAGGTGGTCGAGCGGCTGCTGAAGGACCCCGGCACCTCGTGGCGGCAGCTCGCGCGCCAGCTCGGCGTCACGCCGCGCGCGGTGCGCTGGCACATCCGCAAGCTGGAGCAGGAGGGCGCGCTGCGGGTGCAGCCGTCGTTCCTGGGGCCAGGGCATGTCGTGGTGCTGCGCCCGGACCTGCGCGCCCTGCTGGGCCTCGACGCGCGCGGGCCGCCGTCCGACCAGCCGGACCCGCCGCCGCGGCACCTCTCCGCCGCCCCCCTGGACGCCACGCTGCCCCCGACCTGACCCCACTGGCCCGTCGCTCCCGCACCCGGAACGGACGGTATTTTACGAAGTTCTGACCATCCCTCAGCGATGACAACCACCGTGGGCATCAAGACGCCCGAGGGGATCGTCCTGGCGACCGACCGCCGCGCCACCATGGGCTACTACGTGGCCGACAAGGACGTGGTGAAGATCGAGCCGCTCGACACGGACTCCGCCATCACCATCGCCGGCTCGGTCTCGCAGGCGCAGGCGTACGCCCACATGCTCCGCCTCAACCTGGAGTACACCAAGGGCCGCCGCGGCTGGGGCCTCTCGCCGCAGGAGCTCGCCAAGATGGCCGCCTACTCGGTGCAGCGCTCCGGCGGCATCTACGGCCAGTTCATCCTCGCCACCCGCGGCCAGGACGGCGTCCACCTGTGGGACGTCGGCGGCGACGGCTCCCTCATCGCCAAGCGCGACTACACCGTCACCGGCTCCGGCACCGGCCCCGCCGTGGGCGTCCTGGAGTCGGCCGACTGGGCCAAGGTCAAGGGCCTCAAGGAGGCGACCGAGCTGGCCAAGCGCGCCATCCGCGCCAGCACCCAGCGCGACGTCGCGTCCGGCAACGGCCTCGTCGTCTACGTCCTCCCCCTGGAGGGCGAGTCCAGCCTGAAGACCTACACGTTCAACCAGGAAGTCGTCGAGGACCTGGAGGTGCCGCAATGAAGCCAACCGTCGACACCGCCTACCTCCACTTCGACGAGACGGGCAGCATCCCGGCCATCAAGTACGCCCGCATCACCCTCGGGATGGGCCTCCCCATCATCGCCGCGCGCAACGACAGGGAGGTCGTGGTGGCCACCGTCAACCGTGACGGCAACCCGCTCTACAACAACGCCGACAAGGTCGTGCACGTCAGCCGCGACTGTGTCGTGCTCGTCACCGGCCACGGCGGCGACACCAACCAGGTCCGCCAGCTCCTGCGCGACCTCGCCGTCAACCACAAGTTCGTGCTCGGCAGCGAGGTCAGCCCCAAGGAGGTCAGCCTCGCGCTCTCCGACTACCTGCACCAGCTCGGCATGAGCTACCGCCGCCCCCTCGGCGTCGGCATCATCGTCGCCGGCTTCGACCGCCACGGCCAGGACCCGGTCATCTACCACTGCGACGTCGACGGCAACGCCACGAGCCGCGTCGGCATCGCCCTCGGCAAGGAGGCCGCGCAGGCGGAGCACGTCCTGCAGGACGGCATGAAGGCCAAGGGCAAGAAGCTCGAGGACGTCGTGCGCGCCGCCGCCGAGGCGACCCTGAAGGGCATGAAGGAGTCGAACGTGGACCTCGCCGGCCAGGCGTTCCGCATCGACGTCGTCGTCCTCAAGCCCGCCGCCTGACGCCCCCCAAAACGATGGATTGCAGGCAGTTGCGCGTGGCCTAGCTCTGCGAACGGCGGATTTCGCGAATGCAAGGCCGTAGAGCTCAGGCCCTCGAAAATCCGCGAAATCCGCGGTTCCGTCGGCTCGCTTCGGCCCCACCAAACCGCGGATGACGCGGATTGCGCGGATACGAGTTGAACGAGGCCCTTCGTGAAATCCGTGGTTCGGTCGGAGGCGGTCGCCGGGTTCGCGCCCTTCAAGTAGAAGGTGCCGGCATCGGACCTCGGGATGCGCATGCAGGGCTCCAGGGTCTTGGCGTTCACGGCGGCCGTGCTGGGCTTCACCGGCCTCGCGCTCTCGCTGGCGGGGGGCCCCATCGGCGCGGTCGGCCTTGCCATGGCGGGCCTCGCCCTGCTGAGCCTGCTCGCCGTCGCCTGGATGGCGCTCGAGGCCCAGGCCCCGCAGCTTGAGGCGCCGCCCCCCGAGCTTGTGCCTGCGCCGACGCCGGACCTGGACTTCGGCTACGCCGAGGCCGACAGGTTCCCCGAGCAGGGGAACGAGGCCGCAGTTGAGTGGGAGGCCCCGCCCCCGGTGGACGAGCCCTCCGCGCCAACGCCTGCGCCAGCCGCCGCCATCGACCTCGACTCGCCGCTCCAACGCGCCCTCGCCGGCCTGCCGCCCAAGCCGTCGGCGCCCAACCGCTACTCGCCCCGCATGCCCGTCATCCCGGAGGAGGACGAGGAGGCCGAGCCGGTGCGCCGCGCCCGCCGCCTGGTCCCCTCGGGCCAGACGCTCGGCGAGAAGCGCGAGGCCGCCAAGAAGGCGAAGGCGAGGCCCGCCCCCGAGGAGATGGAGTTCACCGTCGTCCCCTCCAAGCCCCGCGCCGCGACCCGCCCCGCCGTGGTGCCGACCCCGCAGGTCCCCCTCGTCGTGGCCCGCGTCGCCGGCAAGGGCCCCGCGCCGCCCACTTAACGCGCGGCAAGTGCAGCGGCTGCGACACCCTGCTGTGGGCGCCCAAGGCACGGCCCGTCAACCTGCGCTGCCCGCAGTGCGACAAGATCACGCTCCTGAAGTGAGCCAGCGGCAGGGGCGGGACCTCAAACCCTAAGAGCATGGAGCCCGCCGTCCCGGCCATGCGCACCTGGATGGCCGGGCTCCTGCTGGTCGCCCTCCTCGCCGGCTGCTCCGGCAAGCCCGCCCCGGCCACGACCGCGCCGCCCCCGGTGGCACAGGCCAGCCCGGCGCCCGGCTTCCAGGGCCTCCAGGCCAACGACACCGTCAGCGCGCTGCCCGCGGCGTTCGGGGGCGGCTTCCGCGTCGTGAGCGCCGCCACCGGCCTCCACGGCGGCGAGCCCAACGTCGGCGTCACCTCCGGCGGCACCGTGTGGACCACCGCGGTGGGGCAGGACGCCGCCGCGGACGCCACTGGCCTCGGCGGCTACGGCGCCGCCATCAAGTCCACCGACGGCGGCAAGACCTGGACGGAGTCCGCCGACCCCACGCACGCCCCGCTGACGCTGGACCCGATGCTGTGGGTGGACCGCCAGACCGACCGCGTGTTCAGCAACCACCTCAACGCCGCCTGCTCCTGGCTGTCGTACAGCGACGACGACGGCGCCACCTGGACCCCCAGCCCCGCCGCGTGCGGCCTGCCCGCCGCCGACCACCAGAAGCTGGCCAGCGGACCCTACGCGGCCGGCTCGCCGTTCGCCGCCGCGGCCAACCCGCTCTACCCCAACGTGGTGACGTTCTGCTACAACAAGATCGGCGGCACCTTCTGCGCCGTCAGCTTCGACGGCGGCCTCCACTTCGTCCTCGACACCCTGGTCGACGCGGCCCCCGTCAGCGGCGCCGTCGCCACCGACCGCTCGTGCGGCGGCATCAACGGCCACCAGAAGTTCGGCGCCGACGGCACGCTCTACCTCCCCTACGGCCTGCGCTGCGGCCAGGCGTTCGTGGCGACCTCCACCGACTCCGGCGCCACCTGGACGCCGCACCGCCTGGGGGCGCCGCAACTCGAGACCGACCCCGCCGTCACCGTGACGCCGGACGGCACCGCCTACTACATGGGCCGCGGCGACGACCAGGCGATGTACCTGTACCGCAGCCGGGACCGCTTCGCCACCCACGAGGGTCCCTTCCGCATCACGCCGCCCGACGTCAACGGCACCGTCTTCGCGGCGCTCACCTCGGGCTCGGACGGCCGCATCGCCTTCGCCTACCTCGGGCACAAGGGCGACCTGGCGCACCCGGCGCCGCCGCACAGCACCGACCAGGGCGGCAGCCGCACCCGCTGGCACCTCTTCGTCGGCATGAGCCTCGACGCCGAGGCGCCGGAGCCCTTCTTCCTCATCCACCAGGCCACCTCCGACGACGACCCCGTCCAGGTCGGCTGCGTCCTGACCACCGGCGAGCCCACGGACCCCAACGACCCCCTCAGCCCCCCGCGCTGCGGCCAGGGCAACCTGTTCGACTTCATCGACATGGCCACCGACAGGGACGGCCGCTTCTGGGTCTCCTACACGGACGGCTGCACCAGCAAGAGTTGCGCGCTGCCCGGCGCCCTGCCGGTCGACAGCCGCGACAGCTTGGTCACCGTGGCGCGCCTGGAGGAGGGGCCGAGCCTGTACGCGGAGAAGGGGCGACTCGGACCGACCTGAACCGCGAAACGCGCGAAGCGATGGAAAGCGGCAATGGCTGAAGGGCGACGCTGTTTCCCTGCATTTTCGCGGCCTTCGCGGTCGGTTGGGCGTCGGGGACGTCAGAGGTCGATGACGCGCTCATGCAGGCCGTACGCCTGGATGAAGCCGCCCGCGACGATGAGGCCGGCGCCCGCGGAGGCGACGCGCCACGTCCCCGCCTGGCCGGGCAGGAGCAGGACCCCTGAGTCGTTCAGGACCGGCATCGCGACGGCGTCGACCGACTGGGCGGCGTGGCGGCTGCCGTCGGGGGCGACGAGCTCGGCGTGGTGCGCCCCGCCCACGGCGAACGAGATGAGGAACACCAGGAGCCGGTTCTGGTCGGCGGCCATGGTGAAGTCCTGCGCCGGGTTGGGCTGCACGACGCCGGCCGTCGGCACGACGAGGTCTTGGTGGTTCAGCAGCAGGACGCCGGTGTCGTCGTAGAGGCGGCCGGTGAAGCCGCGGTGGGTCTCCTGCATCTCGGCGCGGAACACGAGGGTGCCGCTGTCGTCGTAGAAGCGCGCCTCGTTGAACCACTCCGTCTCGCTGTCGTAGTCGTACTCGGCCACCAGGTGGTCCGCGGCGCTGAGCTCGATGCGGTAGAGGGTGGAGGCGCCGTGGGTGACGGAGGCGACGCGGCCATGCACGGGGATGCTGGAGGCCTGCACGCCGTCCCAGGCGACGACCGCGTCGTTCCAGGTGGTGTTGGCCGCGAGGGGGAAGTGGTACCACGGGAAGCGCGTCTCGCCCACGCTCTGCAGCAGGCCGCGCGAGAAGTGGCCGAGGGTGGGGATGACGAAGGCGCCGTGGAAGGCGGCGATGGTCTGGTTGTCGGTGGCGAGGGTCCAGCCGCCGTCGGCGGTCTCCGCCACGACGGTGCGGATGAGGATGGTGAGGTCCCCGCCGCCGTCGCCGGCCCCCATGATGGTCCACTTGTGGGTCCACGACTGGCTGACGCTCCAGGCCGGCGCCGGGGTGGCGTTGCTGGCTGCGGCCTGCGCCGCGCCCTTCGCGCTGGCCCCGGTGAGCTGGAGCTGGGTGTCGGCCGCCGCGTCGTCCGCCTTGCGCACGCAGCCGGCGAGGGAGAGCAGCAGGGTGGCGAGCAGGAGGGCACGGAAGGCGGGAGCGGACTGCATGGGAGCATCCAGGCAAGCGACGGCAGGATAGGCTTTCTGACCAAAGTGGGGCCATCCTCCAGAAGGGGGCGGGCCGCGCCCAAGCCCCACGCGCCACGGCCCGCCCAAGTCTCCATGAACCGCGCGTGGGCAGGGCGAGGATGCGCGCCGGACCCAAAGCTGGGCTGGCTCAGGCCAGCGCCAGTTCCATTCCCTCTCCTCCCCGCTGCCATCCTGAAGCCTCCTGCCTGCCGGGATGACTTGGGGCGCGGCAACCCTTATGCTGCGGGGAACGCCTGGCTCCAGGTGGCCCGTCCCGCAGTCCTCCTGCTCTGCCTCCTTGTCGCGGCCCCCGCCGTGGGGGCCCAGGGGACAGGGGCGCCGGCATGGACGCGCACCGACTTCGACTTCCCTTCCTTTGACGGCACCGTCCTGAAGGCCTCCAAGTGGGTGCCCTCCTCCGGCTGCCCCTGTCCGGCCATCGTCGAGACCAACGGCTGGAACAACCGCCACGACCAGGCGTCGGAGCTGCGTTTCGCCGAGCGCTACGCCGGCCTCGGCTACTACGTCCTGGGCTTCACGAGCCGCGGCTGGGGCAACTCGGAGGGCGACATCGAGCTGGACGGCCCGAAGGAGCAGAACGACACCAAGGCGGTCATCGGCTTCCTGGCCGGGCAGCCCGAGGTGTGGCTCGACGGCCCCGGCGACCCCCGCGTCGGCATGGTCGGCGAGTCCTACGCCGGCGGCATCCAGCTCCTCGTCGCCCAGCAGGACTCCCGCATCGACAGCCTGGTCCCGCTCATCACCTGGAGCAACCTGCTCGACAGCCTGGCGCCGCACGACGTTCTGAAGGTCGGCTGGGTCAGCGAGCTCTACGCCACCGGGCAGACCGTGGGCCGCGGGGCGCCCGTCCCCGGCCAGCACCCCGGCGACGACCCCAACACCAGCGGCCCCAGCCAGAAGCTCACCGAGTGGTACATCGCGTCCAGCGCCCAGAACGGCCCCACCGCCGACATGCGGACGGAGATCGGCCAGGTCCGCAGCCTCCGCCCCGGCGCCCTCAAGACGCCGACGCTGCTGATGCAGGGCTGGGGCGACACGCTGTTCCAGCCCAACCAGGCGCTCATGACCTATGCCGACCTGCACGCGCGCGGCGTCCCGGTGCGGCTCGTCTACTTCCCCGGCGGCCACGGCATCAGCCTCCCCGCCGACGACCCCGCGGCGGTCGCGGCGGACTTCGTGCGCGACGACTGGTTCAACGTCACCCTGCGCGGCCACGCCCCCACGCTGCCGCCCTACCCGGTCCTGCGCTACCGTTCCCTGGAGAAAGACTACGTCGGGGAGACGCAGTGGCCGCCCGCGGGTAGCGCGCTCTGGCGCGGCTACCTGGGCAGCGACGGCCTTGCCGCGACCGCACCGGCGCAGGACGTGTCCGTCCGGCTCGCCAACCCGGTCGGCCCCGCCACCTGCGTCGACGTGCCGAGCTTCCAGTCCAACACCAACGGCCTCTGCCCCTACGCGGCCGAGGGCACCTCCGTCGCCTGGGCCGGCCCCCCGCTCGACGTCGACACGGAGGTCACCGGCATCCCCGTCGCACATCTTCAGGTCTCCAGCACGCAGCTCGCCGACGTCCGCCTGTTCCTGACCCTCGTTGACGTCGACGGGGAGGGCAAGGCGGCCCCCATCCTGCGCCAGACGGTGCCGGTCCGCCTCGCCAGCGGCTCGCCCGCCGCCGTGGACGTCCTGATGCAGGCGGTGACCGCGACGCTGCCGAGGGGCCACCGCATCGGCCTCCAGGTCGCCACGACGGACCTGGCCTTCTTCGCCAGCCGCGAGCCTGGCGTGGTCACCATCGGCAGCGGGCCCGCAGCGCCGACCTGGCTCGACGTTCCCGTCGTCCCCAAGGACGCCTGGGGCGACCGGACGGCCCCGGCCCTCACCGTCGCCGCGACGCCCGTCCTGGAGCCGGCCGCGTGCGCCGTGACGGCGGGAGGCTGCCCGGCCCGTCTTGCCTACGTGCTGGAGGTGGACGCCACCGACAACGTCGGGCTCCCGGCCAGCTTCTTCGGCGCCGCCTCGGGCGGGGCGGTGCGCATCGAGGACGGGCCGCGCTCCGCCGCCTCCGCCAGGATGCAGGTACGCGTCCAGATGCCCAGCGACCCGAAGGCGGACGCCCCGGCGGTCGAGGTTTCGGCCACCGACCTGCTGGGCAACCAGGGGAGCGCGACGTGGCACGCCCCCGCCGCGTGGGCCAGCACCGGCTGTGCGATGGGCGCGTCCAGCCTCTGCCCGCAGGAGACGGCGACCAAAACGAGTCCTGCCTTGGAGCTTGCGTTCCTGCTGGGAGCCCTTGCCCTCGGGGTCGCTCTCCGCCGCCGCCCCGATTGAACCGCGGAAGCCACGGAAGGCGCGGAAACGTCTCCGTGGGTTCCGCGCCTTCCGCGGTTTGCCCTGGGGGATGTCAGAGCGTCTTGACGAAGTCCCGGATCTCCGCCACCAGCGCCCCCGGGATGTCCTCCTGCAGGAAGTGCCCCGCGCCGGGGTAGAACGTCGGCTCGGGGTGGCGGGGCAGCAGGTCGCGGAAGGCGAAGGCGTGCCGCTTGCCGAACGCCGGGTCGTTCTCGGCCCACAGGAGGCGCGCCGGGACGTCGAGCAGGCCGAGGTTGTGCTCCACGTCCGCCATCGTGGCCCAGTCCTTGTGGCCGGGGCCGTCGGGCACCATGCGGACGAACTGCACGAGCGCCTCGCGGCTGGCGCGGGTGGGGAACGGGTGGCGGTAGCCCTCCATCACCGCCTCCAGCAGGTCGCGCTCGGTGTACTTGGGGATGAACGTCTCGACGTACAGGTTGCGGCGGCCGATGAGCCACTCGCCGACGCCGCGCCTGCGCAGCAGCTTGAGCATGCGGGGCAGGCGCATCGGGACCGCGTGGGTGAACGCCCAGGTGTTCAGCACCACGACGCCGGAGAGCAGGTCGGGGTGGCGGCCCGCGAAGCCCAGCCCGATGGGGCCGCCCCAGTCCTGCACCACCGGCACGATGCGCTTGAGGTCCAGGCCCGCCACCAGCTCCTCCAGGTTGCGGATGTGGCGGTCGAGGCTGTGGTAGTGCGGGTCCCCCGGGTGGTCGCTGCGCCCGAAGCCGACGTGGTCGACGGCGACGACCCGGGCGTGGCGGGCGAGCGGGGCAATGAAGTCGCGGTAGAGGAAGCTCCAGGTCGGGCTGCCGTGCAGCAGCAGCACCGTGGGGCGGCGCAGCCCGGCGCGGCCCATCTCGACGAAGTGCATCTGGGTGCCGTCGCTGAGCCGGAACCACTCGTCCTCGAAGGGGTAGAGGTCGCCGAGCACCTCGTCGGGCCAGCCGTTCCGAAGGGCCACGGCGCGCCATTTCCTCGGCAAGTTAAGGCTTGGCTGCTTTGGCTCCCGCCGTCACGCCGCCCGCCGGCGCCGGAGCGCGGCCGCGCCCACCAGCAGGAGCGCCACGCTGGCGGCGGGGGCTGCCGGGATGGAGAACGCGTTGGCGCCGCCCGGAACATCCTTGAACCGGACCCCGACGTCGTTGTAGGTGGCCGACGAGTTGCCCTGGGCACTTTGCACCAGGAGGCTGAACGTCAGGCGGATGGGGTCGCCGTGCGCCCTGCCCTCCACGATGCGGAACGGGAAACTGGCCTGGTCGCTGTGGGTGAAGTTGACCGTGGCGTTCACGTCGGCGGGCCCCATCCACTCCAGTCCCTCGGTGGCGCTGACGGTCAGGCGGACGGCCGCGGTGCCGTTGCCGGAGCCGTCGTCGTCCAGCGTGACGTTGAGCCAGCCCTCGTCGTCCTCGTGCACGGTGAGCTCGCCGTCCTCGTTGATGCCGACGCGGTCGGCGACGATGCGCGCGTGGCCGCGGACGCCGTTCACGTTGAAGTCAGCCTCGGCCCGCACGGTGGTGGGGGGAGGGGCACTGTCGCTGCCGGCGGCGACCTCGAGGTAATTGGACGCGCACTCCTCGGGCGGCTTCGGGCAGCCGTTGGGCAAGGGGTTGTCCACTTTGCCGGTGGCGGCGGGGGCCAGGGCGAGGGCGGCAAGGGCTGCGGCCAGGAGGCAGAGCGCGAAACGCACGCGCGCCCATGCCCCCGCCACTATTTGAGCCGGCGCCCGCTGTCGCCCGCTTGCCTACGCCACCTGCCGCAGGCCGCGCCGCGCCGCCGCCTGGTTGATGCGGGTGGCCTCCTCGAGCGCGATGCCGAGCCGGCTGCGCAGCCGCTCCAGCAGCAGGTTCTCCTTGGCGCCCATCACGCCGTCCGACCACACCAGCGTCGCCTGCTCCTCGTAGAGCCGCAGGCGCTCCCGGTGGGTGAGGCCCTCCTGCGGGCGCGGCCCCACGGCGTCGGCGACCCGGCGGCCCAGCCGCTCCAGCGGTGACAGGGCGAACACCAGCAGGCCGGCCGCGACGCCGCCCGCCAGCAGCCCGAAGCGGTCGTTGAGGAGATTCTGGGCGACCTGGGTCACCACCAGGAACACGGCCAGGAAGATGCCGGCGACCGTGCCGCGGCGGATGGTCCAGCGGATCTTCACGTCGATGCCGAACAGGCGATGGCGCACGACGGCGTAGGCCGCCATGGCGGGCAGGAGGATGCGCCAGAGGCCGATGAGGAACAGGCCGGGGGTGTTGGGCAGGCCGAGGTCGGAGGCGAGGCTCACCAGGACCCCGCAGAGGACGGCAAGCAGGGCCAGCGCGGCCGTCGACAGGGCGGCGGGCTTGCCGCGTGCGGTCGGGATGCGGGCGAGCAGGACGAGCGCCGGGACGGCGAGCGGGAACACCGCCAGCGGGGAGAGCAGGACGGGCGCCAGCCACGGCGAGGGGGCGTAGGAGTCGGCGCCGAGGTGGGTCGTCGCGTCGAACCAGGCGACGATGGTGGCGTCAAGCAGGGCGTTGAGGAGGAACGCGAGGGAGAGCAGGCGCAGGGCGTGCCGCCGGGCCGCGGCCGCCTCGCCGCGCGCCCGCCACGCCAGGAAGAGGGCGGCGGCCGCGAGGGCGGGGTGGATGGCGTAGTAGGGGAACGCGAGCGGGCCGAGGTGGCGCGTCTCCAGGCTGGGGCCGCCGCACTGCGCCAGGCAGTGGTCGGCCACGTAGAGGGCCTCCGCCGCCAGCGCCGCGAGGGCGGTCAGCGCCTTGGCGGCGCGCACGCGGCCGGCCGGGAAGCCGTAGCACAGGACGAAGTGGAGGAGGGCGAACGGCGCGGCGATGAAGAAGTAGCCCGCGAGGGCGTTCCAGGTCAGGAACTCCCCGGCGCTGCCGGCCAGGCTGCGCATCTGGTTGGTCAGGCTGACCATGCCGCGCAGGAACAGGAACAGGGCGAAGGCGCGGTTCACCGGGCTGGAGAACTTCAGCCAGACGAGCGCCCCGGCGAGCAGGAGCAGAGCGGCGGCGGCCACGAACTGCGAGACCAGGAGGAACTGGTCGCTCGCCACAGCGTCGCGAGCAGGGGCCAGGAATATAGAACTGCGGTCGCGGTGGCCAGCGCCGCCTGGACCACGGGCCCCGCGCAACCCACGGGGGGCGCGGATGCGTGCCCTTCGTGGGGTTCGTGTTCCGGCGGGAGGTCACGACGCGATGGTCTGGCTCTGCTCGCGGGTGAACTGGAGCAAATAGTAGCGCCCGCCCGCCCCGTTGCCCGTCGAGCCGGAGTGTTTCCAGCCGACGAACGACTGGCCGTTGACGACGGCGGCGGTGCTGCCCCCGGCGGCGCGGTTGAGGTAGGTGACGCCGGCCTCGATCTCGTTGAAGAAGCGGCGCGCCTCGGCGTCGTCCTCGGTGAAGCAGCCGGCGGTGAGGCCGTACTCGACGGCGTTGGCCTCGCGGAGGGCCTCGTCGAGGGAGGCGACCTCGCGCAGGGCGACGAAGGGCATGAAGAACTCCTCGCGGTAGACGCGGTGGCCGAAGGGGAGCTTGCCGCCGACGATGGTGGGCTGCATGTAGTTCCCGTCGAGCTTCTTGCCGTCGGCGTCCTTCTCGGCGCGCGCCCCGCCCGCCAGGACCTTGCCGCCGTCCTTCTTGACCTGCGCCACCAGATCGGCCAGGAGCTTCAGCTTGTCCGCGGCGATGACGGGGCCCAGGTAGGTCTCCTTCTGCCAGGGCTGGCCGACGCGGGCGGCCTCGGTGAGCTTGACGAGTCGCTCCGTGAACTCCTTGGCCACCTTCTTGTGGACGTAGACCCGGCTGCACGCCGAACACTTCTGGCCGGAGAATCCGAAGGCGCTGCGGAAGACGCCCTGCACCGCCTTGTCGAGGTCCGCCTTGTCGGAGACGATGATGGGGTTCTTGCCGCCCATCTCGGCGATGATGGGCTTGGGGCGGCCGTGCCTCGCCGCGTTCTGCCACGCCTTCATG
>JBHELM010000204.1:0-4454 GCA_046352715.1 Thermoplasmatota archaeon
GCGGCGTCGAGGCGGTCGTCTGCACGGACGACAACGAGCCCACGGTGGGCTGCAAGGCCCCCGTGAACGGCGTCCCCGACAAGGTCTCCTTCAAGGTGCCCGTCCTGCCCACGCCGGGCCCGCAGACCCTCGTCCTCACCAACCCCGACGGCAACGCGGTCTCCATCAGCGGCGGCTTCCGCTCCCTCGCCCTGCCCACCGGCGTCAGCGTCTCGCCCGCCAGCGACACCATCAACGGCGGCAGCGAGGTGACCTTCACCGGTACCGGCTTCGACGCCACCCCCGGCGTCCCGCCCCTGCTGGCGCTGTTCGGCGACCCGCCCCGGCTTGGCAGCGGCTTCGCGACCGTCTCCAGCACCAAGGCCACCGCCATCGTCCCGGTCGGCACCAGCACCGGCATCAAGTCCATCTACCTCGTCGACCGCGACGGGCAGGCCCTCACGCTGCGCCAGGTGTTCAACTACGCCCCCGCCCTGCCGCCCTCCTTCACCTCCATCAGCCCGGGGCTGGTGTCGGTCAACGGCGGCCCCGAGGTGACGGTCACCGGCTCCGGCTTCGCCCCCGGCGCCCAGGTCTGCCTGCGCGCCATCGGCCTCACCACGGTGACCAACGGCGTCGTCAGCCCCCCCTGCACCGAGGACGCGGCCAACTCCGCCGGCCGCATCACGACCTTCGTGAAGGTGACCCCGCCCAGCACCACCACAGGCACCACCACGCTGTCGTTCGTGGCGCCCACCCACTCCGCCGGCCCGCTCGACGTGGTCATCACCAACCCCAGCGGCGCCGCGTCCGACACCCTGCTCCTGCCCGCCAGGGAGAGCCGCTTCGCCTACACCCAGGTGCCGGGCCCCGTGCTCTCCTCCATCGCCCCCACCACCGGCGACGTGGCGGGCGGCACCGCCGTCACCCTCACGGGCGTCAATTTCGCCAGCGGCGCGACCGTGACCTTCAACGGCACCGCCGCCTCGGATGTGGTGGTGGTCTCCGGGACGACCCTCACGGCCAAGACCCCGCCAGCCAGCCACGCCGGGCCGGTGACGGTCCGCGTCCTCGTGTCCGGCCTGCCCTCGGACATCGTCAACGGCTTCACCTACACCGGCACCACGGCGACCAACACGACGACGACCGGCACGACGACAACCACCGGCACCACGACGACGCACGGCACGACCACCGGCACCACCACCACGTCGAAGCCGGGGACGCCGCCCACCACGGAGCAGATCATCAGCGCAAACAAGGCCATCAAGGTCACCGTGACGCGCGACGGCGAGGACAACGTGGCCACCTTCGTGCTGCCCAGCAACCCGCCGGCCACCCCCGCGGGCGTGCAGGTGTTCCGCAGCACCAGCCCCTACGTCCTGCTGACCACGCTCGCGGCCGGCTCGCCCGGCTTCACCGCCCGCAGCTACCGCGACGCGGGCGCGCCGCTGGACGCCACCTACAAGGTGACGATGTACTACGCCAACGGCGTCGGCAAGGCGAACACCAACTCCTCGGAGGTGCCCGGCTTCGACCAGGTCAGCGGCGTGCAGTCCGCCGCCGTGAAGCAGGAGTTCTACACCAAGCTCGCCTACGGCATCGGCATCGGCGTCCTGGTCCTGCTGGTCGTCGTCCTCGTCGTGGTGCTGCTGCGCCGCCGCAACCGCCCCGCCCAGCCGGCCTACCAGACCGGCGATGTCGGCTACGTGGCCCCGCCCGGCGAGCCCGCCCCGCCCCCGGCCGAGCCGGCGCCCGTCGGCGAGACCCACACCGTCAACTGCCCCGTCTGCAAATCCACGTTCGAGGCGGTCGGCCAGAAACCGCTGCGGATGCGCTGCCCCAACTGCGGCCGCGAAGGCATCCTGCGCTGACGGCGAAACGGGTTCTCGCTGCGCTCCAGCCGTTTCGCCGGTGGCCAAGTGGAGGGGGGCCCTCTGGTCCCCCGCGCCCCCTTGGAGGAGAGGGCGGTCGCGCCGCCAAACGGCCCGCCTCACCGGCGGGCCCGCCGGGCCCAACCATGAAATAGCGGCGTCCTGTCGCGCAGGGCATGGGCCAGGTCCTGCTCAAGTACCGCATCACCCCCGAGGACGCCGAGACCGACATGCAGGCCCTCGAGGCCAATGTCCGCAAGGCGCTGCCGGCCACCGTCGGCAAGGTCAGCAAGGCGGACGTGCAGCCCTTCGTGTTCGGCATGAAGGTCCTGGTGGTCTCCTTCGTCGTGGAGGACGAGGAAGGGAACAACGACAAGGTCGAGCAGCTCATCGCGGCGGTCCCCGGTGTGCAGGGCGCGGACCTGCTCGACATGGGCCGCCTCATGTGAGTGCTGCGAGCATGCGCCACACGTCCGGCAGCGGTGTGCTTTCCCTCGACCCCCAGGTTTCTTTAGCCCGCCCCCGGTCGGGAGGCGCACGCATGTCCTCCTACGTCTTCTCCTCCGAGTCGGTCACCGAGGGGCACCCCGACAAGGTGGCCGACCGCCTGAGCGACTCCGTCCTCGACGCGCACCTGCGCAAGGACCCGCAGGCCAGGGTGGCGTGCGAGGCGCTGGTGGCGACCGAGTTCATCTGCCTCGCGGGGGAGATCACCTCGCAGGCGGACGTCGACTACGAGGCCATCGCGCGCAAGGCCATCAAGGAGATCGGCTACGCGTCCGCCGAGACCGGCATCGGCTGGGACACCGCCGAGTTCACCTCCCGCATCGTTCCCCAGTCGCCCCACATCGCGCAGGGCGTGCACGCGCGCGGCGACAACCAGATTGGCGCCGGGGACCAAGGGCTCATGTTCGGCTACGCGCAGGCCGACGCGCGCAAGAAGGCGCTCAACGACATGATGCCGCTGCCCATCAGCCTGGCGCACGGCCTGACCCGCCGCCTCACCGAGCTGCGGCGCAAGCGCAAGCTCAGCTATCTGCGCCCCGACGGCAAGTCCCAGGTGTCGGTGCGGTTCGAGGACGGCCGCCCGGCCGCGGTGGACGCCGTGGTGCTGGCGGCGCAGCACAGCCCCGACGTGTCGCAGGAGGAGCTGCACGCCGACCTGAAGGAGCACTGCGTCGCGCACGCCATCCCGGCGGAGCTGCTGCACAAGGGGACGCAGTACTACATCAACCACACCGGGACGTTCGAGATCGGCGGCCCCAAGGGGGACTGCGGCCTCACCGGGCGCAAGATCATCGTCGACACCTACGGCGGCTGGATTCCGCACGGCGGCGGCGCGTTCTCGGGCAAGGACCCGACGAAGGTGGACCGCAGCGCCGCCTACTTTGCCCGCTATGCCGCCAAGAACCTGGTCGCCGCGGGGCTGGCCGAGAAGGTGCAGATCCAGGTCGCCTACAGCATCGGCAGCCTCCAGCCCGTCAGCATCAACGTGCAGTCGTTCGGCACCGCGCCCGGCGGCGACGAGGCGCTGGAGGCGCTGCTGCGGAAGGAGTTCGACTTCAGCCCGGGCGGCATCATCCAGGAGCTTGGGCTGCGGCGGCCCATCTACACCCAGACGACGGCGTACGGCCACTTCGGGCGGCCCGACTTGGATTTGCCGTGGGAAGGCACCAAGCGCGCCAAGAAGCTGTGACGACCCTGAACCGCGGATTGCACAGAGAGGCGTTGAGTGACATGCCAACCGACGAAACCGCGGATTTCGTCGGGGAGACTGTTCCGTGCAATCGTGGTCCGGTCGGGCGCTACTCGTCCTTCGGCTTGCCCGCGTCCTTCTTCGGCTTCGGCTTGACCTGGTAGCTCACGTTGCGCTTGGCCATCCAGAGCGAGTAGCCGTAGGAGAGCAGGGTGAACCCGACGGTCGCCACGAGGCCGAGGAGGACCACGTCCCACCAACTCAGGGTCGCCACGGGCGGTCGAGGCGGGAGGAGGGAGAAAAGGGGTTCGGCCGGGTCGCCGAAGGGTGCTAGGGCCAGCGCACGGAGTCGAGGCCGAGAACGTGGCCGCCGCGCACCGCCACGCCCTCCCTGCGCAGCCTCTGTCCCATGCGGGGGCCGTCGCAGGCAGCCACGCGGCCGTCGGCGCGTACGACGCGGTGGCACGGGGTCGTGCGGTCCTCCGTCTGCGCCATGACGCGGCCCACCGCGCGGGCGGCTCCCGGCTTGCCGACGGCCAGCGCGACGTCACCGTAGGTCGTGACCCGGCCTGGCGGGACCGTGCGGACGAAGGCGCGGACGCGCTCGGCGAAGTCCATGGGCTGGCGAGCCGGTGCCCTCGTTAGCGCTTTTCGGCCGGACTCCCAAACACGGATTCCACGGAGGGCGTCAGCCGTCGTGGTGGTGCCCGCCGTAGATGTCCCGCGCCACGGTGTTGCAGTCCAGGGAGCGCTTCATCCCGAAGGCGTCGACGAGGCCGTGGAAGCCGTCGTAGGCCATGCAGGCCATCATGCCGCCGGGCGCCACGTTGTCGTTGGTGTTGGTGAGGCCGTTCTGGTCGTGCAGCATCCACAGGCCGGGGTTGTCCATCTTGACCGTGTAGTCG
>JBHELM010000205.1:0-4112 GCA_046352715.1 Thermoplasmatota archaeon
TTCGTCGAGCTGGCCTGGGTGGACCCCGCGCTGACGGCGAAGCCAACCTGACCAACCGGCAGGGATTCCGGGGATTGCGGGGATGCCTTCGTGCACCTGTTTTCCCTGCAGGCTTCGCCCGCCGAACCACGGAGACCACGGAAGGCACGGAAGATTGTCTGCGGGTTCCGTGCCTTCCGCGGTTCGTGGGGGCCACCCTATTCAGGGAACAAGGACGCACAAACTTCTGGAATCCCGAAAAAATCCCCCGAATCCCTGCTAGGCCGGGCGGTCCTTGAGGGGGATGACGAACTTCAGCCCCGTGTGCGTGGCGCTCACCCGCGCGACCTTGACGTCCTTAAGGCCCGCGGCGCGGCCGGCGGCGATGACGTCGCCCTCGCTCGGGTCGGGGCGGCCCTTGGGGTAGATGACCCACAGCGCGCCGTTGGGGGAGAGGCGGCGGCGCAGGTCCGGGATGCGCTCCAGGCCCTCCGCCTGCGCGACGCCGAGCAGCAGGAGGTCGAGCCGGGTGCGCGACTGGGCGAGGCCAAGGCCGTCCAGCTCCGCCTGCAGGCCCTCCGGGAGGGCGATGCACTGGATGCGCTGCCCCGGCCGCACGCCCAGCTTGTCCAGCACGGTCGGCGGGTCGAGGATGAGGGCGGCGATGCGCTCCGCCTTGTCCTCCAGCGGAAACTCCGCGACGGTGCCGGCGACCTGCAGGCGCAGCACGCCGCCGGAGGCGGAGACGACGGAGATGGCGGCGTAGCGGTGCTCGCCCTTGAGGCCGCCGCCCAGGACGACGTGGTCGCTCGCGAAGTCGGCCTTCACCGGCACGATGCGGCCAGCGACGAGGGCGGTGCCCTCCACGACGGTGCCCATTGGCCGCGGTAGGGGGGTCGGCTACTTGGAGGCAATGCTTAGCCCGCGCTGGGGAGCGTCTCGCCCGCGGCCCAGGCGCGCAGGAGGGCCATCTGGCGCTCCAGGTCCGGCCAGCCGGAGTCCGCGGGGACGTGGCGGTCCAGCTCGGCGCGCAGCCCGCCGGCGTGCAGGACCGGGGCGCTGCAATCGTCGCAGCCGGTGAGGTTCGCCGGGGGCAGCGGACGCACCTTGGCGACCGCGCCGGCAAGGGCCTCATGCACCCTGGCGGCGTCGGCGGGGGCCAGCCGGAGGGCATGGACGGCGAAGACGCGCACGCGGCCCTCCTCCCACCCCTGCCCGGGCTCGTCGTGGGCCGCGAACAGGGGCGTGGCCACGGGACGCCACCTCTGCAGGGCTGGGTCCATGAAGGTGACGTCGCGGTCGCCCCCGATCGCGTAGTCCACGCGCAGGACGTTCCCCTCCTGGTCGATGGCGGTCAGGAACATCTCGGCGCCCTGCGCCTGGGAGCCCTCGCACATCCCGCAGCCGTCCCCCTGCGAGACCCAGGCGCCGGCCCACTCCGTCCACGCGCCGCCGGCACCGGCGGGGACGTGGAAGCCTTGCGGCGGGGCGGGGGCGAGGCAGCCTGCGGCGGCGGCAAGCAGCAGCAGGGACAGGAAGGGACGCATGGGCCCCCATCCGCAGGCCAGTGGATGGGGATTGCCATTGTGACGGGGAATTCCCCAACGGGGACTACTTGGACGGCCGGTTGCGCCCGTCCGAGGAGACGGGCGGGGATTGCCGGTCCATGGCCCAGTTCACGACCGCGATGGCGTGGTTGCCGTGGTACCAATGGGGCCCTAGGCTGACCCGCTGCGCGCCCAACCCGTCGAGCAGGCGGTACTCCGGCTTGGTAAAGGGGATGTGGTCCGAGAGGAGGAAGATGGGGTCGGCCGGGAACTGGAAGTCCAGCACCGGCGTCCCCTCGGGGTCGAGCAGCACGGGCGTCCCCTTGCCCTCGAGGTCCTCCAGCAACTCCTCCAGCCCGAAGGCGGCGACGCTGACGCCGCGCTGCACCTCCTTCCAGTCCGGCACCGACCAGCCGCCCTGGAGCGCCTGCTGGAGGCGCGCCGCCGTCGAGCGCTCGTCGGGGTGGAGCATCTGCACCTTGGCGCCCTCGATGCGCACCGTGCGAGACCGCAGTGCGCTCTGCGCGAACACCGAGTAGCTCTCGACGTCCTCGCGCAGGCCATGGCTCAGGAAGAACGCGGACTGGACGTTGCGGCACAGCAAGTCCACCCGCCCCGCGCCCGCCGTGAGGTCGTTGAGGTGCCAGGTGCCCGAGGAGTCCCCGGTGTGGCTGACGGTCACGAAGCGGCGCACGGGGCGCGGCGACCTTGTCCTGGGATTTCAGCGATTGGGGCAGCGTTCCAGTGCAGCGTCCCGATGGACGCCCGCGTGCCGGTTTGCTCCCAACCAGCAGACTACGCCATCGCCTTGGCCTTGGGGTAGGCGCCGCAGCGCATGCAGAACGGCAGCGCGGGCACTGGGAACGTCCCGCAGAAGCGGCACGCCTCGAGGTGCACCAGCCGCGTCCCGGCCACGCGGGTGCCGTGCAGGAAGGGCCACGCGAACACGAGGCCGGTCACCAGGATCGCCGACCCGACGCTCATCAGGGAGACCGTGTGCAGGATGGCGGCCTCGCCGAGGACCACCGCCCACGACACCGCGGCGAGCAGGAGCAGCAGGAGTCCGGTGGCCTGCGCCGACAGCTTGATCGGCATGGCTGCTGCGTCCGTCCTTCCCTTACTTAAGGCCTGTAGCGCAATCCCTGAAGGGACACGCTTGGGGCCTCCCCGCAACCCTGAAGGGTCAGGGTCCGCTCGCCGCGCCGTGCGCCTCCCCACCCGTTCCATCGCCCTCGCGCTGCTGCTCCTGGCGGGCTGCACCGGCCCGTCCACCAGCTCCCCGGCCAGCCAGGCCCCCGCCGGCTTCCCGCTCGACCCCTCGTTCCCCAGCCCGCAGCCCGCCGACGTGCGGCACCTCACCTTCGTCGCCCAGCTCAAGGACGCCAACGGCGCCGTGTGGCCCACCGGCTCCGGCAACTACGTGCTGGGCGACTACGTCTTCGGCTCCGCGCTCGGCCACGGCTTCTTCATCGCCGACGTCCACGACCCCGCGCACCCCGCCATCGTCTACAACACGACCGCCGACAGCCCGACCGCGTACGCCCGCAAGGCGGAGGTGCTGGCCCACCCCGACGGCCGCCGCACCCTCGTCCTCGCCACCCAGACCAAGGGCGTCCACTTCTGGAACGTGAGCGACCCGCGCCACCCCGAGTTCAAGGCGGTCCTCGACCTTGGCGCCGGGGTGGCCAACCACAACGTCGCCGTCGTCCCCGGCACCGACTACGTGTTCAACGCGCCCTCCTCGGGCGGCGGCGGGCAGGTCCCCGGCACCAGCGACGGGGTCGCCAAGAACGACCTCATCGACGTGAGCGACCCCGCCAACCCAGTCTCGCTGGGCAGGTTCGGCGGCTACGGCTGCCACGGCATCACCTTCCACGGCCGCTTCGGCGAGCCCAAGTTCCGCGCCTACTGCGCCGGCAAGGACGCGACCGAGATCTGGGACCTCGACCACCTCGACCCGAAGGCCAAGGACTTCGGCATCCGCGTCGCGGGGGCGGTGCAGAAGACGGACAACCCCATCCTCGGCACCCGCGGCCTGCACCACCTCGCGGCCAGCAACGCCGACGGCACCGTCCTGCTCATCGGCGACGAGTTCAGCGGCGGCGGCCAGCCGGGCTCCTGCTTCGCGCACGACCCCTTCACCGGCGCCTCCACCCCGCTCGGCGCGCTGTGGTTCTATGACGTCAAGGACGAGGCGAAGCCGGTGCTCAAGGGCTACCTCAGTCCGCCGACGATGACGCCGCAGACGCCGCCCTCCTCCGCCGGCCCTGTCCCCCTGCCCGCCACGCCGGTCGACCCGTTCGGCGACACCCCCGGCGCCGGCTGCACCGCCCACTTCGGCACCCTGGTCCCCGGCGAGCAGAAGATGGTCATCGCCTGGTACAACGCCGGCGTCCTGCTCGTCGACTTCACCGACCCCGCCAGGCCCGCCATCCTCGACCAGTACCGTGCCCCCGGCATCGACACCTGGAACGCCCGCGTCTGGAATGGCTACGTCTTCACGGGCGACATTGGGCGCGGGATGGATGTCCTCAAGCTGACCTGATTCGCCCCCCCCCCCCCCCCCCCCCCCCCCACCCCCCCCCC
>JBHELM010000206.1:0-4012 GCA_046352715.1 Thermoplasmatota archaeon
GGTCGTCCCTGCCCTTGCTGCCCTGCTCCCGTTTTGCCGCGACAGCCCGCAGTATGAGGCACACCAGTTGGCGGCATTCCTCGCCACGGTGGCCTGCACACCCCTGGGGTCGTTGGAGACCACCCACTACGCCTTGCGCGAGCGCTTGGCCACGCACCACGTGCGGGTGCCGCACGCGGCCACACTGCGCAGCAACATGCCCCTGCACCCCTCCTTCCAGCAGGAACTGGCGGGGACCTACAATGAGGCAGAACTCAACCAGGCCACGGACATCGTCTTTCACAGCCAGGTCGAGGCGGGCCGCCGCCTGGGCTTCATCAAAGGCGCGCGCAGCATCGCCGTCCTCGACGGCAAACCCACCCCGTACTATGGCCGCAGCTACGTCTACGGCAACCGGCCCCGCCGCGCCACCAAGGACATGGTGCCGGCTGCCCGCCTGGCGCACCCAGCCTTCCGCGCCCACAAGCGCAGCGTTGGCAAGGTCCCCTACTACCGCGGCACCGTGAACGCGCTCGAGTTCGTCCAACTCACGCAGTACGATCTAGAGACGCAGTGGAACGGGACGCTGGGCGTGCGCCGGGTACGCAAGGACGGTAGTCTCTGGGCTTCGGAAGCCGAGCTTTTGGCCGACCTGGAGGACGCGCCGGCGGTGCTGCTGCATGACCGGGAGGCGGGCAACGAGCCCGCCACGCGCGTGCTGCGCCAGTACTGCGCCAAGTACGGTGGCCATGTCATGGTGGCCCTGCCGCAACTGGGCAAGCTCCGCACCTTGGTCCCCGGCGCCCAGGTAAGCCTGCGCGCGGAGATTGCGGGGCTGTGGGCAGACCGCGACGCCTGCCACCCCATCGCTGCCTCCGATGGACAGTTCAGCTTCTGGGCCATGGCCCGCCGACGCTGGCTGTCAGTCGGCGACCACGACCACAACGTCCTCGTGCTGTACCGGACCCGGCCGCCCAAGGACGAGAGCGAGGACATCCCCGACAGCGGCCTCGTCCTCGAAGTGGGCGACCAGAGACTGCCCGTCTACGCGATGCCCTTCTACGTCACCTTTGACGAGGAGTTCATGCACCAGAACGCCGCTTCCATGGACCGCTTCTTCAGCCTCCGGTGGTCCGGGGAGAACGTCAACAAGCGCCTGGAGCGCCACGGCGCCCGCTCACCCAGCCGCGGCATGTTCATGCGCCACTTCACCCACGCGGCCAGCCTCATGATGGCCAACAACTGGGGCCTCTGGCGCTGCCACCGCGAACGCGCCCGGCGCCTGCGCCGCTGGCACCCCGCCACCAGCTTCCAGGTCTACCTTGATGGCCTGCGCGAGGATCTCCTCGGCTTGACTTGGCGCCCCCGGGTACGCTGAACCCCGGGTGAATCTCGGACCGAGACTCGGTCGTCCAGGAGGGGCCACCCCTGGATGGCTACTCAATCTTGGCTAAGACTGCCGAAGTCTGAAGTGCAAAGCTGGCGCCGCGCGCCGCGTCTGCCAAGAATGTCCCAGCGCTCACGCGACCGGCGGTGTCCTGGCCCGTCTCCACCGTGGCGGCCGGCTGCCATCCGGCTCCAGCACGGCGTTCGCAGCCAAATCAAGAAGGACCCGCTCGGCCCACATGCGGTGGGTGGCGCCGGGGAAGAGCCGGCGGGTGGTGGCCTGGCGCGCCGCCTCGAAGATGTCCCCCTCCGTGACGTAGGCGCGGCCGGGCACGGCGGCGAGGACGACCTTCACCATGGCGTCGCGCTCCTCCCTCCCGTCCGCGCCCGGCCCCGGCGGCGTCGGCTCCGGCACGGCGCGGCGGCGCGCCCGCTTGGCGGGCTTTTTGGCGCTCTTGGCCGCCTTCTTGGCGACCCGGGCCTCCTTCTTCGCGGTCCCCTTGCGGGCCGCCTTCTTGCGGTGGGCCTCCAGCGTGGCGTTCATGGTGTCCCTGCCCCCAGGCGTCCACGGCAGCGGCTCGGCGCTCATAACGTTCTCCGCAGGACATCCTGCCCATTCCGAACCGGCTTCGCGGCCTCCCCGCATCCCCCGCCGTGCAGGCCCTCCCGGAGAAGATCGAGACCCTGATGGGGGAGTTCCGCATCATCGTCCCGGCCCTCGGCGCCCTCTTCGGCTTCCAGCTCGTCGTGGCGTTCCAGCAGAGCTTCCCCGACCTGCCCGCCTCGGCGCGGACGGCCAACTTCGTGGGCGTCCTCGCGACGGCGCTGGCCCTCCTGTTCCTCCTGGTGCCGTCGGGCTACCACCGCTTCACGCCGCGCCTCGACAACTCCCAGGACTTCCTCAAGTTCGCGCAGAGGATGTTCAGCGTCGCCCTCGCCTTCGTTCCCGTCAGCCTCGCCCTGAGCGTCTACGTGCAGGGCGTCCGCACCTTCCACTCCGAGGCGGGTGCCGCGTGGACGGCCGGGGTCCTCCTGGCGCTGCTCGGGATTGGCTGGTGGATCGTCCCGGCGCTGCGGGCACGGCGGCTGGAGAAGGCGTAGCGCGCTGCGCTCCCGCTTCAGAACCCGAGGCGCTCCATCCAGCTATACCCCTCGCTGCGGTGGAACACCCGGATGACCTCTGCGTCGTTTCCGCGGAACCTGTACACGATGCGCCACTGGCCGATGCGGAGCCGGTAGAGGGAGCTTTGCAGGCCGGACGTCTGCAACCGCCGCACGTCCAACAGTCCCTTCAGTCCCACAGGGTCTTCCCGCACCCGCTCCAGGGCGGCCTTCAGGCGCTTGCGCGTGGGGCCCGGCAGCGCCCGCAGGTCAGCTTGGGCGACCGAGCCAACTCGGACCCTCACAAATCCTCGACGTCCACCCACTGGGTCTCGGCGTCGGCTTCCTTCTCCAGTTGGCGGATGAAGGCCTCCATCTCCCGCTCATCCATGAGCCGGGTCAGGATGTCGTTGTAGGTCATCCCTTTGCGGCCGTAGCCCTTGAGCCGGTCGCGCACGCTCGTGTCCACGGGGATGGTCGTCAGGGGCATGACCGCCCTTGCGCTCGCCATGGACATATAAGTTCTGATGAGGTTCTTATAACGCCTGGTCCACCCGTTGGCCCACCGTCGCTTCAGCGGCCGGCGCCACCGCGACCTTGGCGTAGCGCAGCACCTTGCCGCCCAGCAGGTAGCCAGGCTGGATGACGCGGCTGACGCAGCCCGCCGCCACCCCCTCCACCGCCTCGGTGGCCAGGACCTCGTGGCGGGCGGGGTCGGCGGCCTCGCCCACCGCGCCGGTGCGGGTGACCCCCTCGCGCTCCAGGAGGCGGTCGAACTCGCGCGCCAGCATCACGACCCCCTCGCTCAGGGGGCCGGGGTGGGCTTGGGCCTGGTGCGCGGCCATCTGGGCCAGCTCCGCCAACGGCAGGAAGCCCTCCAGGGCGCGGGCCTTGTTGCGCTCGCGCTCCACCTGCGCCTCGCGGGCGGTGCGGCGCACCAGGTTGTCGTAGTCGGCGCGCGCCCGCAGCGCCTTGTCCTTCCACTCCGCCAGCTCGGCCCGCAGGCGCGCGGCCTCCTCGTCGGCTGCCGGGCCGGCGGGGGGGGGCGGCGTGGGCGCGGGCTCGTCCATGCGGGCGGCGACTCGTGCCCCGTTGAAAAATCCCCTGGAATCCCGGTGGACCTTGCAGCCCCAGGTGACCCGACGCTTCGCCATCACTGCATGGGCGTGGCTCCCTGGAAGTCCAGGGAATTCCCGGAAAGGAGACCTTTTTCCAGGCCGCTGGATGCGCGGGGCCATGAAGGTGCTGAAGGAGTTCCGCGAGTTCGCCATCCGCGGCAACGTGGTCGACCTCGCGGTGGGTGTCATCATCGGCGCCGCCTTCGGCAAGATCGTCACCTCGCTGGTCAACGACATCATCATGCCCCCGCTCTCGCTGCTGCTGGGGAGCGTCGACTTCACGAACCGCTTCTGGGTCCTGCGCGGCCACGTCGACGGCAACCGCACCCTCGCGGCGGCCAAGGGCGCCGGGGCGGTCACCGTGAACTACGGCCAGTTCCTCAACATCATCCTCGAGTTCGTCATCGTCGCCTTCGCGGTGTTCATCC
>JBHELM010000207.1:0-3879 GCA_046352715.1 Thermoplasmatota archaeon
GTACGGAGATGGCCCACTGGTTGTTCTCCAGCATGAGGATGCAGGGGGACTTGGTGACGGCGGCGAAGTGCATGCCGCCGTGGAAGTCGATCTCGCTGGAGGAGCCGTCGCCGAAGGAGGTCATGGCGACCTGCTTCGTGCCTTTGAGTTTCATGGCGTAGGCGGTGCCGGCGGCTTGCACGATCTGGGTGCCAAGCGGGCTGCTGATGCTGAAGAAATTGATGTCCTTGAAGGAGTAGTGGACGGGCATCTGGCGGCCCTTGATCTCGTCGGCTGCGTTGCCGAAGCATTGGTTCACCATGCGCAGCATCGAGACGCCGCGGAGGAGCGGTGTGCCGGGGCTGCGGTAGTGGGGGAAGATCCAGTCGTCCTCGTTCAGGGCGTAGGCGGCACCGATGTGGCACGCCTCCTGGCCGAGGCACGAGAGGTAGAAGCCGATGCGGCCCTGGCGCTGCAGGAGGATGAGTTTCTCGTCCATCTTGCGGACGCGCACCATCGTGGTGTAGAGCTTGCGCAGGTCCGTCTCGGAGAGGTCGAGGTCGCCCTTGCGCTTGCTCTCGAGGAGCGAGAGCGGGCCTGCGGTCTTGGCGGGTTCTGCGGCCACGGGCTTGGGGACCTTGTCTGCCATTCCCGGAGCGGGGAAGTTGCGGTTCGCCTTAAGGGTGCGGGTGAACGCATGAAAGGATTTTCATGCATCGGTGGCGCCTTGGCGGTCCAGGAGCCGGCGGGGATCCGGCACCTGTGCTGGGCAAGCTCCATGGCGGCCTGCCGGCTGCCAGCGGCGTGGACCGCTACCACATCTGGTTCGACCTCCGGCACGGCGTGAAGGACATGGACCTCGTCGCCTCCATCCAGGCGATGCTCGGCCACCTGCGTGACCAGGGGCATATCGAGGCTTTCGAGCTGGAGCGGCGCAAGCTCGGCTTCGGCCCGAAGGAAATCGGCGAATGGCACGTCGCGGTCCTCACGCGCGACATGGCGCAGCTCGAGCAGGCCTTCGGCTCCGTAACACCCCGCACCGGCGAGATGGAGCGGCTGCACGCCCAGGTCTGGTCCAAGGTGGAGAACTTCCAGAGCGCCCTCTACCGCGACTTCCCCGACGCCAACCGATGAGCCGGCTTCAAGAACCAGGCCCCCATCGCGGCCCCATGCACCTCCGCCTGGACATCCTGGCCGTCGCCGCAGCCGCGTCCCTTGCCGGCTGCACCCTGCCCGACACCACGACGACCGAGACCGGCGGTGTCGTCGCCACCGCCGAGACCTACACGGTGACCTTGCTGGACTTCAACGGCCAGTCGAATCCGCTCTTCACGCAGGCGGAAAATTTCACCTGGCCCGTGGTCCTCGCCGGCTCCGACTTCAACTTCACGGAGAAGTTCGAAGGCTCGGCTGTCCTGCAGAGCGACCACATCGGTGGCCACTTCGGCATGAACCGCTCGGACGCCCCCTCCACGACGACCTACCCGACCGGCTGCACCCACGTGAAAGGGGTTCTGCCCCAGGTGTACACGATCGTCTGCCGGGCCCCGGCGGCCCCCGGCACCTACCACCTGCGCGGCCATGGCCGCGTCACCCAGGGCGACAAGATGGTGAGCTGGTGGAGCCCCGACTTCACCTTCCGCGTCGCGTAGGCAACCGCCCGCAACTTGTCACGCGTTGCCGAGGGGATAAGTACGGCGACCCTGTGGGGCGCCCAGAGATGGCTGGCAACGCGCTGCGCATGGCCCGGATCGCCACTTCGGCAGGCTCCATCGTCATGGTCCCCCTCGACCACGGCGTCAGCATGGGCCCTGTCCCCGGCCTCGCGGACCCTCGCCTCGCCCTCCGTGCCGCCGCCGCTGGCGGGGCGACCTGTGTCACGCTCCACAAAGGGCTCGTGCCGCACGCAGCCTCCGTCGCCGGCCGGCTCGGCGTCCTCCTTCACCTCTCGGCCAGCACCGACCGCGCCCCGGACCCCGACGACAAGCGCCTTGTCGCCACCGTCGAGGAGGCCCTGCGCCTCGGCTGCGACGGCGTCTCCATCCACGTGAACGTGGGCAGCGCAACGGAGGCCCGCCAGGTCGAGGACGCCGGCCGTGTGGCCACCGCCTGCAACGATTGGGGCGTCCCCCTCGTCGCCATGGTCTATCCGCGCGGCCCGAAAGTGAAGGACCCGCGCGACCCCGTCCTGGTGGCGCATGCAGCCCGGCTCGGGGCGGAACTCGGCGCGGACGCCGTGAAGGTCCCCTACACGGGCTCAGCGGACTCGTTCCGCGCAGTCGTGCACGGCTGCCCCGTGCCGGTGCTCGTCGCCGGCGGCCAGGCCCGCGACGCGGCGGCGGTCCTGCAGGAGATGCGGGACGCGCAGCGCGCCGGCGCCCGCGGCTGCAGCGTCGGCCGCAACGTCTTCCAGGCACCCGACCCGGAGGCCGCCCTCCGCGCCATCGCGGGGGTCTTCCGGTGAGCGCCCAGGCCGGGACGCAGCCGGAAACCGTCACGACCCGCATCCCGATCTGGGTCGATCTCCGGCACGTCCCCGTGAACAAGCGCCTGGGGCTCCTGCACGCCGTGGACGAGATGGCCGCCGAACATGTGCTCCTTGCCAAAGGCGACCCGCACACAGACCGTCCAGGCCTGCGCGCCGTCGTCGTGGACGGCCACAACCGCATACGGGACGGCGCCAAGGTCGTGGGCCGCCTCGTGAGGGTGAAGGACGCCCGTTCCCAAGCGCGCGCCGCCGCAGCCGATGGTATCGTCGTGGTCGAGGCCGACGACTGGCGGGTCATCCCGCTCGAGAACCTGGTCGCCGCCCGCCAGGGCAGAGGTGCCCTCTTCGCCCTCGCCCGTACCCCCGAGGAGGCCGCCCTCTTCGCGCAGGCGCTCGAGCGGGGCGTCGATGGCGTCCTGCTCGCGGCCCGATCGCCAGCCGACCTCTTCCTTGCCGACAGGCTCCTCCGCGCCCTGCCGCAACCGCCCAGCGCGATGGCCACTCGTGCAGCACTGTCGGCGCCCGCGCCTTCGGACCCCCTTGCCCTGGTCGCCGCCAAGGTGACGCGCGTGGGCGACGGGGGCTTCGGCGACCGCGTCTGCGTCGATTGCACGAGCATGTTCCGGCCCGGCGAGGGGCTCCTCGTCGGCTCCACGGCAAGAAGCTTCGCCCTGGTGCACGCCGAGACGCCGACGTCGGGGTTCGTGGCGCCGCGGCCCTTCCGCGTGAATGCGGGCGCCGTGCACAGCTACGTCCTCGGCCCTGACGGCCGCACCCGGTATCTCAGCGAACTGCGCGCCGGCGACGAAGTGCTCGCCGTGGACGGCCAGGGCCGCACCCGCACGCTCACCATCGGCCGCTGCAAGGTCGAGCGCCGCCCCCACACCCTCGTGCACTGGCAGGCCAGTCCCGGGGAAGCGAGCGCCGTGCTGCAGACGGCGGAGACCATCCGCCTCTTCCGGCCCGACGGCAGCCTCGTCGCCATGACGGAACTCAAGGCCGGCGACGACATCCTCGTGCACCACGAGGCCGCGGCCCGCCACGTCGGCATGCCCATCTCGGAATCCCTGGAGGAACGGTGATGGAGCTCCCGCTTGCGCACGCCCCCGTCCAGGCCACGGCCTTCCGCGGCCACACCCGCATCGCATCACTCATGGCTCCGGATGTGGGCCAAGTGGTCGCGGCCCTCGGCCGGCTGGACGGCGCCGACGCGGCGGAGATCCGGCTGGACGGCATCTGGCCGAGCGTCCCCGACCCGGAGCAGGCCGCCGACGACATCGTCGCCATCCTGTCGGCCGCTCATGTCCCCCTCATCGCGACCCTCCGCCCGGTCCGGCAGGGCGGTCGCTTCGACGGCGCCGAGGCCGTTCGCGTGGGACTCCTCGCCGCCGCCGCGCGCGCCGGCTTCGCCG
>JBHELM010000208.1:0-9271 GCA_046352715.1 Thermoplasmatota archaeon
GGTCAGCACCACCGCCCATCTGGTGTGCTCCTTCGAGAAGCAGGAGGAGGTTGGTTTCCTTGAGGTCTTGCGGGCTCACGAAGTCGCGCAGCCGCATCCTCAGAGTCTCGCCATCAGGTCGAGCATCTCCCGGTTGCGTGCGATGTAGCCCAAGACCCAGGCACGTGTCGCCTCGGTCGCCTCGCCGTAGAGGGGGGCCGGGGCCAGTGGTGCGGAACCCTTCCCGTCCATGGGGCGGGCAGGCGGCGGTGGGCCATCTATCTTGCGCCCAGGCTACATCACGTAGTACTGCTGCGCCTTGCGCTCGACGACGGACAACACCGTGCCCGAGCGCACCTGGATGCGCGCCCCGTCGGCGACAATCTTGTTGCTGAGGCCCTTCGCGCTCTTCTGCTCCAGCCGGATGTCCTGCCCGTCGTAGGCGGTCCCCTGCAGCGTCACGACCGCGTCGCCGTCGATGGCGAGGAGGTTGAGCGTCGCGCCGGTGCGGCCCGCCAGCAGCAGCTCGCCGCCCGCCGAGATGTAGCGCAGCGACTCGCCGCGCCCGACCATGGAGCCGTCGAGGCCGAGGTCGTGCACGCGGCGCAGCAGCTTGAGGTTGGCCAGGAACATCGCGCTGCGGCCGCCGTGGCCGCCCAGGATGAGGACCGAGGTGGGGGTGAGCTTGAGGCAGCGCTCCAGCGCCAGCTCGCCGTCGATCTCGTCCTTCTCGGAGTTGTGCCGCTCGATGGGGATGTCGAGTGCCTCCGCCCACTTGTAGACGTCCGGCTTGAGGGAGTCGAGGTCGCCGATGATGACGGTCGGCGGGTGGTTGCTCTTGAGCAGCGCCTGCGCGGCGCCGTCGGCGCACACGATGGCGTCGCAGGCGTCGAGCAGCTTGAGGTCGTCGTTGCCCGGCTCGTCGCCGTTGAGCACGAGGGCGACCTTCACAAGGGCAGGACTAGGCGACCCGGTTGAAAACCGTGCGGGACGCTACGTGTTCAGGAGTCCTTCGGGGAGGGGGCGGGTTCCTGCGCGGACCGGCGCCGCAGCCGCCATGCCTGGGCGCCGACGAGCGCCGCGTAGCCGATGCCCGCCAGCAGCAGGGCGTTCTCGGCCTTGCCGATGAGTGCGTCGAGGGTCTCCTGGCCGAGCGGCACAAGCCCGAGCGCGTGGCCCCACATCACGGTGATGACCGCGAGGCTGAGCGCGATGCCGGCGATGCGCAGCACCGAGGGCGCCTCATGCAGGGCCTGGAGGAAGCCGGCGGGGCGCGGGTCAGGGGCCTTGCCGGGCTGGTCCGCCATTCCCTCCTTCTTGCCGTCCTTCTTGCGGTTGGGGATGAAGCCGAGCAGCGTCAGGACGTCGCGCACCAGGTGCCAGACGCCGTAGGCCAGCACCAGCGAGAGGGATGCGACCAGCACGCCCTCGACGGTGAGGAAGGAGGTGTCGGCCAGCCGGACGAGGAACTTGCTGGAGAACAGCACCTGCCCGTTGGCGTCGAGCAGTTGCGCGTGGACGCGGAAGGCGCCCGAGCCCAGGTTCGCCACGCCGTCGAGCGGGACGTCGATGGCGAACTCGCCGGGCTGCCCCTGCACGAACGTGGCGGCGGAGGGGGCCTCGTGGGGGAAGGCCTCGACGCCGTCGCTCAGCACCATCCGCACCACGGCGCGCGCGGCGGTGGCATCGGGGCCGGGCCACGCGGCGACGCGGAACACCAGGTGGACGGTGCCGGTGGCGTTGACGGGGATGGCGGTGTGCAGGGTGGTCGCGGACTCGGTGTCGCGGCCGTTGACCAGCAGGACCTTTCCCCCATCCGCCGCGGCGGGGAGGGCCGTGGCGAGCAGGATGGCCAGCGCGAGGACGGGAAGCAAGGTGCGGCGCAATGCAGGAACCTGTCCCTGGCACCGGCGCGAACCCCACTAAAGGCTATCCGCGAAGACAGGGCGTCGGGAATGGGGTCCTGGACGATGCTTGCAAGGGCCCCGCCGCCCCGCCACCCTTTTGTTGGCGCCTCCTGTGCGCCGCCCAACCCATGAAGCTTCTTCTGATCCACTCCGACTTCATCGAGTACCAGGCCACGAAGAAGGCCCTGAAGTCGGCGCCCGAGCTGACGGAGGCGGAGAAGGCGGGCCGGATGGAGGAGTGCCTGTGCGCCTTCGTCGCGGTCGAGAAGGCCGACGAGGCCAACCTCCCGAGCGCGGTGCGGAAGGCCGCGGCGGAGATCGTCAAGGTCGCGGAGCAGGTGAAGACCCAGAAGGTCATGCTCTACCCCTACGCGCACCTCTCCAACAGCCTCGCCGTGCCGCCGGTGGCCATGGAGGCGCTGCCGCAGCTTGCCGCCGCGCTGCCGCCCACGTTCACGGTGCAGCGCAGCCCGTTCGGCTGGTACAAGGCGTTCAGCATCCGCTGCAAGGGCCACCCGCTGTCGGAGCTGAGCCGCCACGTCCTGCCCGACGCCCCTGAGGGGCATGTCCACACCGGTGACGACTGCTGCACGCCCGGCGCGCCCAGCGGCGCAATGGCGACCGTCGCCTCCGCCCAAGCGCAGGCGAAGGTGAGCCAGAAAGGAGCCGGTTCCGTGGGGTCCGTGCAATCCGTGGTTGAGCGGGGGTCGGCCGCGAGCGACGAGCAGAACGCCGCGCTGAAGGCGGAGAAGACCCTGAAGTCGCAGTGGTACGTCCTCTCGCCCGACGGCACGTTGGTGCCCGCCGACAGCTTCGACTTCAAGCCGTGGCCGGGGCTGGAGAAGTTCTACGCCTACGAGCGGGGCGGCAGCCGCAAGGCGGAGCAGGAGCCCGCGCACATCCCGCTCATGCAGCAGATGGAGCTGGTCGACTACGAGCCCGGCTCCGACAACGGCAACCTGCGCTGGTTCCCCAAGGGCCAGCTCATCAAGCGCCTGCTGGAGGAGAAGGTCAACCGCACCTGCCGCGAGGCCGGGGGGCTGCAGATCGAGACCCCCATCATGTACGACGTCAACCACCCGGCGCTCAACAAGTACCTCAACAAGTTCCCGGCGCGGCAGTACCGCATCCAGTCGGACGAGAAGGAGCTGTTCCTGCGCTTCGCCGCCTGCTTCGGGATGTACCTGACGATGGGCCGCGCCAACCTGAGCTACCGCCACCTGCCGGCGCGCATCTACGAGCTGACGCACTACTCGTTCCGCCGCGAGCAGTCGGGCGAGACGGCCGGCATCAAGCGCCTGCGCTGCTTCACCATGCCCGACATGCACACCCTCGTCGCCGACCTGGAGCAGGCGCGCGGCGAGTTCAAGGCGCAGTTCGACCGCAGCAAGATGTGGATGGACGCGCTGGAGGTCCCCTACGAGACCGCCGTGCGCTTCGTCAAGCCCTTCTACGAGCAGAACAAGGAGTTCGCCGTCTCGCTGGCCAAGACCGTCAACAAGCCGGTCCTCATCGAGATGTGGGAGCAGCAGAGCTTCTACTTCGTGATGAAGTTCGAGTTCAACTTCAACGACACCGTCAACAAGGCGTTCGCGCTGAGCACGGTGCAGATCGACACCCAGAACCCGGAGAACTTCGGCATCCAGTACACCGCCGCGGACGGCGGCAAGCGGACGCCGTTCCTGCTGCACACCTCCATCAGCGGCGCCATCGACCGCAACCTGTGCGCCATCCTGGAGCAGCAGAGCATGGAGGCGAAGGCGGGCAAGAAGCCGACCCTGCCGTTCTGGCTCAGCCCGACGCAGGTGCGCTTCCTGCCGCTCAACGACTCCTTCCTCGAGGAGTGCGGCCGGCTGGCGGGCGAGCTCAACAAGGCGGGCTACCGCGCCGACGTCGACGACTCCTCCAACGGCGTCGGCCGCAAGATCGCCGAGGCCGAGAAGGACTGGGTCCCGGTCATCGTCGTGGTCGGCGACAAGGAGAAGGCGAGCGGGAAGTTCGTCCCCCGCGTCCGCAAGGTGGCGTGGCTCGACGCCGCCGGCCTCGCTCCCGACCAGCCCTGCACCCTCAAGCAGTTGGAGGACCTGTGCCAGATGAACACCGGCCCCGAGCCGCGCGCGCCGCTGCCGCTGCCCGTGATGCTGTCGCAGCGCCCCATCTTCAGGGGATAGGCGCGCCATGGCGACCTTCGTCGCCCTGCTGCGCGCCGTGAACGTCGGCGGCCGCAAGGTCCCGATGGCCGACCTGCGCAAGCTCGCCGAAGGCCTTGGCTTCACCGGCGTCCAGACCTACATCCAGAGCGGCAACCTCGTCTTCACCGGCAAGGGCACGGCCGCCGCAACCGAGGCGAAGCTGGAGAAGGCCCTTGCCGCCAAGTTCGGCATCGCGGTGCCCGTCGTCGCGCGCACCGCCGAGCAGTGGAAGGCCTACCTCCAGGTGCCCAAGCCGTTCGCGGAGGCGGCCGCGGCGACGCCCAACCGGGTGCTGCTCGGCCTCTCGAAGTCGCCGCCCCGGAGGGAGGCGGTCGCGGCGCTGCGGGAGCGGGCCAAGAATGGCGAGCGCATCGAGTTGTCCGGCGACGGCGTCTGGTTCCACTACGCCAGCGGCGTCGGGGAGTCGAGGCTGACGCCCGCCGCCATCGACAAGGCCGTCGGCTCGCCGATGACGGCGCGCAACCTGAACACGGTGCGCAAGCTGGCCGGGATGGCGGACGTCAAGTAAACCACGAATTGCACGAATGACACGAAAGCGGTTCGTGCACTTCGTGAAATTCGTGGTTTGGTCGGGCTACTCGCTGGACTCTTCGTCCTCGTCGTCGCCCTCGAGCTTGGACTCGCTCGACTCGGCGGCCTTCGCGGCCTCGGCGGCCTTCCTCTCGGCGTCGGAGGCGCTGGTGCCGAACTCGGCGCGCAGCTTGGCCATGGTCTCCTCGTCCTCGAACTTGGACAGCACCTCGGGCTCGACGGCGTCGGTGACGTAGACCGACTTGCCGGCGCGGAAGATGAAGTTGCCCGCGTCGCTGGCGGCCTTGACGTCGATCTCCAGCAGGAGGGGGTCCGCGATGTGGACGCGGCCGGCGCTGTACGCCTTGTCCGGCGTGGCGCTGAGGTGGATCATGTTGCGGTCCGAGGGGCGCAGGCCCGACTCCAGCACCAGGTCCATCTCCTCCTCGCTGACGGGGAAGTAGAGCTTGTCGACGTTGGCCTCGGGCAGGTCGTCCAGGTTGACGTTGACGCTGTGGGCGTAGGTGGCGCGCACCATGCCGCCGTCGATCTGGTAGCGGCCCTTCTCGTCGGTCTCGACGAGGGCGACGATGTGCTCGCGGCGCAGCCAGCGGCGGTAGTTGTCGCGGCTGTCCCGGATGGCGTTGGAGAACTCCTCCAGGTCGACCCAGCCGCGGCCGTCCATCGTGAGGTTGAACCTCTCGGGGAAGTGGCGCAGGATGCCGGCCATCATGCGGCCGACGCGGTCGATCTCGAAGTCCTTCATCAGGAAGCGGCCGGTCTCGTCGCAGAGGGGGCAGCTCTCTCCGCGGTAGTACCCATGGGTGCGGCATTGTGCGAGCATGGCAGAGGGGAGAGAGGGATTCGAACCCCCGTAAACGAGATCTGCAGTCTCGCGCATAGCCGCTTTGCTATCTCCCCGGTTCCGGGACCGGTGCCAGGGCGGTAGAGCTTCCCGGGGGAAGTTGCCGGTCCCTTGACGGCGCCGCCGAGGCAGGGGGGATTTTTAACCCGTCGCCGGGGGAGAGCGGGGGGTTTCCCCCATGCCAGGCGCCGCTAGCGCTACGCCGGCTTGAGCGTGGAGTAGCCCTCGACCGGCTGGTCCGGCTTGCCGATGAAGATGCTCTGCACGAAGCGGGCCTGGATGCCGAACGCCGCGCCGACGCCGCAGCAGATGGGGCGGATGGGGTTGCCGGTGACCGGGTTGGTCTGGTTGGCGTCGTCGAACGGCTTCTCGGCGGCGCCCAGCTCCTCCTTGAAGTCGCCCTGGTAGAACACGATGGTCTGGAACTGCTTCTCGCCGGTCCAGGGCACGTTGTTGTGCTGCTCGTCGCTTTCGGTGTTCTTGACGCCGAACTGGTTGACGACCCGGACGTAGCGCCCGTTCGTGGCCGACTGGACGGCGTAGCGCTCCCCGCCCGCCGAGCTGTCGTCATCCTCGCGCACCTGCAGGACCCAGTTGCCCTCCTGGTTGAACAGCACCTCGTTGACCATGTAGGTGATGTTGGTGAGGCCGGTGACGTTGGAGGTGAAGCCGGCGCGGTAGGAGTCGCCGGAGAGGTCGACGAGGCAGTTGGCGACCACGCTGTTGGCCACGAAGTCGGCGGCGCACGGGATGAAGGCGCTGAACTCCTTGGTCACGATGCGCGAGCCCCCGTTGAACAGGCGGTCGGCCTGCACCTCGGCGTCGGCGTACTGCCCGGCCACGACCTGCACGGTCTTGGGGGCGGCGGCGTGCCCCTCGGCCTGCACCTTGAGGATGTAGGCGCCGGGCTCGAGGCCGGTGAAGGCGAACTGGCCCTCGCCGTCGGAGGTGGCAGTGAGGCCGGCCTTCTCGATGAGGACGAGCGCGTCGGGGACGGGCCGGTAGACGTCGTCGATGACCAGGCCGGCGATGGCCCCCTTGTCGGGCCCGAGCGGAGGCAGCTCGCCGCCCCCTCCCGCCCCCGTCGACGCGACCTTCCCGCCGCACCCGGCGAGGCTGGTGGCCAGGACGAGCGCCGCGACCGCGAGGACGCCCTTCACTTGGCATCCCTCCGGCGCAGCAGGGCGACCCCGAGCAGGACGGCGCCCGCGGCGAGGCCCGCGGCGGGGGACTTTTTCGCGGCGGGGTCGTCGAGCGGGGCGACCACCTTGTGGTCCTGGTCGACGCCGAACGCCTTCTTCCCCTCGACGGTGAAGCTGGCGTCGCCGGCGGCCTTGGCGAGGCCGGAGAGGTTGGGGACGCTGAGGTGGATGGCATAGGTGCCGTCCTGGGCGCCCTCCTCGCGGAACCGCCACAGGTAGGTGACCTCGGCGCACTTGTCGTGCAGGCCGTGGTTGTGCGCGTTCTGGCTCGTCACCACCGGCAGGGAGACCGGCTTGGTCGGCCCGTTGACCGAGACGGTGACGTTGCGGACGTCGAGGTCGTAGGTGCCCCACGGCGAGTTGAGGCAGGTGTGGATGAGCAGGATGCCCGCCGCCACCTCGGGGTGGATGTACTCGATGTAGACCGGGTTCAGGACGGCCATCTCGAGGCGCGGGTGGTGCTGCGCGTCGGAGACCAGGCGCAGGAAGCCCTCGGAGTACTGGCGGTCCTGGTCGGCGCTGCCGGTGGGGTTCTGGAACCAGTCGATGCGGATGTTGTAGGCGTCCGCCTTGGGGATCTTGTCCGCCTTGATGTCCAGCTCGACCGGGAACTCGACCGTGCCGTTGGCATCGGCGGTGAGGATGGGCAGGTTGTCAGGCGCGGTGGTTCCAGGGGGAATAGCGCCGTTGGCAGAGGAGTCGCACGCCGGCACCACGATGGGGTCGGGGGCGGGGGAGCCGGGCGAGAGGTTGAGCTGCGACAGGCAGACGCCGAGGTTGACGACGTGCGCCGACATCCGGCCCTCCATGATGACCGGCGTGGCGTCCAGCTCGGCGCCGCCGCCCACGCTGTTGCCCTCGCGCATCGTGACGGCGAAGGTGAAGCTGGGCAGCGCGTTCGGGACGATGGTGGTGCCCAGGAAGTCGCGTACGTTGAGGAAGAGGTGCGCCACTGGCTGCACGGCCTTGTCCAGCAGGACGTCGCGGGCGATGCCGCGCTCGGGGTGGAAGCGGGGCTGGCCGTTCTCGATGAAGTCGTACTCCACCGGCCCCGACGTGGCGTAGCCGCGGATGGAGTTGAACGCGAAGCCCTGGCTCGCGACGCTGGGGAAGTTGGTGCCGCCGAACTTGAAGAAGTCGACGTTGGGCGCCTGGGTGTTGATGGGGAAGAGGTTGAAGGTGTCGAAGATGTGGAAGTAGAGCGTCGTCGGGGTGGACGCGTTGGGGTTCTTGACCTGGGCCTGCGCCGGCCCGGCGAGGGTGACGGCGAGGAGGGCGCAGAGAGCGAGCGTCCGGAAGGACATGGGGTGGCAAGGCCCCTGGCGAGGCGATAAAGTCATCGGACGCTTCGTTGCAGAATCGGTTAGCCTGGCCCAGGGGCGTGGTAGAGCCCGAAGCTGGCCGTGCAGAGGCCGCCGATGTCCGAGGGGATGTGGTGAAGCCGCAGCTTGACGAGCAGCGGAACGCTTTCGTCAACGGTGCCGAACTCCACGACGCTCTCGGTGTAGGGCTTGCTGGCCAGCAGGAGGAAGCCGCCGTCGCGATCGGAGGTCCCGAGGAGGAGGTCCGCGTTGCCGAGGACCGGGACCTCGCCGTGGGCGCAGGCGAAGTCGGCCATGTCGAAGGAGAGGCGCTCGCCGGGGCTGCCCGGGGCGACCGCCATGGCGTTCTGGCTCTGCAGGCGGATGGCGCCGGGGTCGAGGCGGCCGAAATCCAGGTAGCCAGCGCCGTGAGGATTCTCCGCGCTGGTGAATTGGCCGGAAGGCGCGATGACTCGGAAAGTGGTCGACTCCACGGCACTCTGCGCTCCGGTGGCGTCGGTGGCAAAGCTGTCCACCTGGTAGGTGCCGGCCTCGTCGCCTGCGGCCACGGCGTAGGTGGCAGCAAACGACAGGGTCGTGGCGTCGGCGCCGCCCGCAGCGAGCGTCGTGGCCAGGACCGCCGAGCCGCCGCTGGGACGGGTCACCTTCACCGTGACGCTCCCCACGTCTTCGTGGCCATTGTCGTCGTGCGCGGTGCCCGTCACCCGTACCTCGTGGCCCGGGATGGAGGTGCGGGGGTTCGCCTGGAGCGCGTCGATGGCGGGGGGCAAGTTGTTGATGGTGGCGCCCGCAAGGCCCGTGCTGGCCTGCGCGAGCATGGGAATCGTGAGAGCGCCCAGCGCGCAGGAGAGGCGCAGGAAGGCGAGGAAGGCCCTTCCCAGGTGACGCGGTGCCTGCCGTCCCACATGCATTCCAGGAGGATGGCCGTTATCTAGGCCAAGCCGCAGAGGAGTGTCATTGGCGGCAGAGACATCCATGAGCGGTGGCGAGGAAACATGCAGCCTCAAAAGCGCTTGCCGTCCAAGTGGAACCATGAATCGCTATTGAGGAGAGATTCCATGGTGGGGATTTGGACGAACCAATTCCTCAAGGTCGACGCGGCAGGAACCCTACCCCGACCAGCCGCCGCCCCCGCCCAGGTCGGCGGAGGTCTCGGCCACGGGAGGCGCCGGGGGGGCCGGGGGCGTCCAGTCGAGGTGGTCGAGGACAATCTCGGCCAGGTCGCGGGCCTGCATCTTGCCCTCCTGCCCCGTGAGCGAGAGCCCGTCGGTCA
>JBHELM010000209.1:0-5336 GCA_046352715.1 Thermoplasmatota archaeon
GCGTCGTAGAGGGCGGCGTCGCCCAGCCACGCGTCGGAGCCGACCGGGCGCACCAGCACCTCGAGGTCCTGCCGGGCGCCGCTGGGGCCGGCCTTGAACGGGAGCGCCACCTGGCGCACCTCGCCGGGGTCGAGCGTGACCGTGCGGCGCGACTGCAGGACGCCGTCGACGGCCAGCAGCACCTCCGCCTCGGCGGGCCCGGAGCCGGCGTTCAGCACCGGCACCTGTACCTGGCTGGTCTGGCCCGCGGTCGGGTGGAGGTCGGGCAGGCCGCCCGCAATCTCGAAGCGGGCGTCCAGGACGTCGAGCCGCCACGGCAGGGTCAGGTTGCCGGCCCGCCCGCCGGGGGTGCTCCACGCCACCTCGGTCTGGCCGAGGGCGCGCGGGAAGGGCCCGGCCAGCGCCGTGAAGGGCAGCAGCGCGCCCTGCCCGGGCAGCAGCGTGGCCGCCTGGTCGTCGGGGGTGACGGCGCCGAGGTCGACGCGGTGGAGCACGTGCGGCGACAGCGGGACGTTGCCGGTGTTGTTGAGCTGCAGCGCGAAGGCGGCCTGCGCCCCCGGCGCGGCGGTGCGGTGGTCGAGCACGAGCCGGGCGCTGAGCGCGGGGCGGGGCGCGACCTCGAGGGTGACGTTGAGCGGCACCAGGACCTCGACGCCGTCGTGCTCGGCCACCAGGCGGAGGGGAGCCTCCACCGTGCCGGGCGCCGCCGTCGCGGCGATGGTCAGGGGCACCGACACGACCTGGCGGTCGAACGGGTGCGTCTCGGCCTCCCACCCGGCGTCGGCGCGCAGGGGGCCCTTGACGCTCTCCGCGCGCCAGAGGTAGGGCACGGGCGAGGAGGCTGCGTCGAGCACCAGGGTGGCGTTGGCCGCGCCCGGCGCCGCCCACAGGGAGAGCGCCTGCGCGTCCGGCAGCCCGCCGTCGGCCACATTCACCTTGAGACCCAGCGGGATGAGGGCGCGGCTGTCCTCCGCCACCGTCAGCGCCAGCGCCCCGATGTGGGCGTTGGCGTCGAGCTGGCGGCCGGCGGCGAGGGTGAGGGTGACGGTCGCGTTCTCGCCGGGCAGGAGCGTGCGGACGCCGTCGAGGCGGATCTCCAGGTCCGCGACGGCGTCGCCGGCCAGGGAAATGCCCGCCGTGGCGGGGGCGTTGCCGCGGTTGCCCAGCGTGATCGGGATGCGCACCTCGCGGCCGGGGGAGATGTCCGCGACCTGCGCGTCGAGCCCCACCGCGATCTGGTAGACGTCGACGGGCAGGGTGAGCTTGTGGCTCTTGCCCTCGAAGTTCGGCATGATGCTGCGGCTGCTGACCTCGGCGTAGAAGACAAGGCCGGAGCTGGAGGCGGGCGGGGCCACGATGGCGCGCGGGCTGCTGACCACCACCTTGGCGGGCGGCTCGGCCAAGGTCTCGGCCGCCGGGAAGATGCCGCGGGGGACCATCGCCGCCAGACTTGGGGCGCCCGAGCTGAAGGGAGCGGAGGAGCCCACGCCGAAGTCGATGCGGGGGTCCAGGGCACTGCGCAGGCCGCGGTTCTCGACCCGCGCCGCCAGGCAGTAGGCGTGCCCGGCGACCAGGCGCTCCACCCGCTCCTCGCCGCACGTGCCGTGGAACTCGACGGCCCACAGGTCGGTGATGTTGAGGTCGGCGAAGCGGATGGGCCCGACCGCGACGAGGCGGGCCACGGCGTTGTTGCCGCGGCTGCTCTCGGGCAGGGCCGGGCCGATGCCGGGCGCGTTCAGCTCGGCGGAGAGCTGGAACAGGCCCAAGCGCTCGGGCAGCCATTCGGCGAAGTTCACGAAGTGCTCGTTGCTGTCCTGCCGCTGCGGCAGGACGGTGCTGGCCACCTGCTGCTGGTCGACCACCTGCCGCGTCCCCGGCACCAGTGTGCCGTTCTCGTCCAGCTCCTGGGCGACCAGGCTGACGCGGATGGGCTGGCTGGGCGAGCCGATGGGCAACTCCCCGACGTTGCGGAACACCAAGGTGGCCTTGAGCGGCGAGCGCACCGACCCCTCGAACATCCCGCCCTGGGCGTTGTCGCCCAGCACCAGCTTGGTGGCCACGAGGTCGGGCCACGCGTGGGTGGTGAACCTGGCGTCCACCAGGATGCCCTCGACGAGCGTCGGGTCGATGAGCGACCGGGCCTGCACGAGGAACGGAATGTGCCGCACCTCGTTGATGCCCGCGGAGCTGATGATACCAGTGTGGATGCGGACCCAGACGACGCGGGCCTGGCCGGGGGCCAGGTCGAGGACCAGGCGCTCGGCGGCATCCCGCAGGTCCGGCATGGTCGACAGGGCGATGGAGCCGTTCGTGCCCAGCGTCGGCGTGTGGCCGCGCGTGGGCGCCCACGCCACCTCGACCCGGTCGGGGACGCTGCCTTGGTTGGCGATGCGCACGGGCACGGTGCGGTTGTCATTGTCGTTCATGGCGACCGAGACCTGGGCCGGGCCGAGGAAGCGCAGGCGGTGGTCGGTCACCGATAGGTCCGCGATCTGCCAGGCCGACTCGCCGGCGTCGCCGCCGTAGCTCGCGGCCCGGAAGCGGAAGCGCACCGGGCGGGCGACGTAGGTCTCCAGCCCGTTGTCGAGGTCGTTGTCGTCGGCGTGCGCGAAGGCGCACGGGTCGCGCTCGGCCGGGAGGAACAGCCTCTCCGGCGGGGTCGTGGCAGAGGGGATGGGGGTGGTGGCGGCACCCTGGCAGTACATCCTCATCCCCTGCTGGAGCGCTTCCGTCAGCGAGACGTGGATGCGGACCCAGCCGCCGTCCTCGGGGTGCTGGCCGCTCGCCTGGCCCCAGAAGCCCGGCTTGGTGGCGAGGGGATTGCTTGGCGAGTTGCGGTAGGTGGTGGTGACTGGAGCGTTAAATTTCCCCGGATTCGTGTACTGGCGGGCCTCGGAAATCGTCTCCGGGTCGGGCGGCGGCATCTGGACGTTGTAGCCATCGTTGTTGTTGGCGGGGAGGGGGGTGGCCTGGGTTTCCACGGACTTGAGCGGGAACGCTGGCGTCATCCAGTTCCAGCCGGCGTTGGCGCAGGTGTTCCTGCCCGGGGCGTTCTGGCCGACGGCGACGCAGGGGACGCGTTGCGGCACCTGCATCTCCACGACGAACGCCGTGTTCGGGGTGCCGTCGAAGCGGGTGAGGAAGCTGAGCGTTGGGGCATCGTACGAGGCCAGCGAGAGGTACGGGGTGCGGCCCGCGGGGTTGGTCCGCTGGTCGACGGTGTTCTGCGGCATCCACATCAGGGTGTCCGGCCCGAAGTCGCCATAGCCAAAGTCGTCCGGCGTGCTGCTGTTGGTCCAGGAGGCGAGATCCTTCCCTGGCCGGTAGGAGGGTGCGCCCTCGCGGCGCCACTCCAGGTAGGTGCAGGTCGAGTCGTCGGGGCAGGCGGGGCCGGAGGGGGCCATGCAGCCATTGTTGATGCACCAGCCGTGCTTGATCGCTGTGGGCCCGTTCGGGCCTGAGCGGTCGAGGGTGGTTGGGTCGGGCCCGTACAGGCCGTTGTTCGGGCTGGTGCCGGACCCGGAGAACATCCCCTCGTTGCTCACCACGAACCCGGTTGGGTCCCAGACGATTGTGGGGGGAGCCGGCTGGGCGGGCTGGGCGCGCAGGGTGCTGTTGGCCGCCAGCGCGTCGAGGTCGTTGGACTGGAAGCCGAAGGCGCCGTCGGGAGGCAGGGCGGCACGGGCCTGGCCGGGGTCGCTGGAGGGCGTGAGGCGCACGAGGTGCTGCAGGGGAGGCTGGCCCAGCGGCGGGAAGGTGAGGACGCGCGACGCGGTGTCGGTGACCTGCAGCCGCGCGCTGGCCCGGTAGAGGCCGGGCTCGATGCCGAGCTCCGCGGGCGTCACCTGGAAGCGCAGGGTGCGGGCCTCCCCGCTCACGATGTCCTGGGAGACGCTGCCGCCGCGCGGCAGGGGGATGCGGACGGCCAGGGCGTCCTTGGGCGTGCAGCCGTAGAGGTCCTGGTCACCAGCGATGGCCTGGGGGTCGACATGCTGGCACACCGGCGGCCGGGCATGCTCAAGGACGACGTCCATGTGGACGTTCTGCGTGTTCGCCGCAAGGTTCCGCACCGTGGCCGCCACCTCGATGGGGACGTCCGGGGAGAAGCTGGAGCGCGACGGGGTGACGCGGAAGTCCGTGACGGAGGACGCGTCGAGGACGGCGGTCTCCCGCCCGATTACCTGGATGGTCTGCCGGTCGTCGCGCGGGTCGTCGTCGCTCCACTCCGGAGCGAGGCTCACCGTGAGGTTGTACCGGCTCTGCTGCAGCGCGGGGCGCGGGCAGGCCTTGGGGCTGTCGGGCAGGAGGCCGTTGTTGAGCGGGGCAGGCAGGGTGACCTGTGTCCCCGGCTCCAGGCGCGGCACCGTGACGGTGACCGGCTCCCAGGCCGGCACGTTGCAGTCGTCGCGGTTCCAGCGCTCCATCGCCACCGTGGCCTGGGTGGGCGGCGTGGCGGTGACGCCCCGGTTCGTCGCCTGGACGACCACGTCGAAGGACTTGCCGGGGGCGTAGGCCCGGCCATCCACCGGGGCGGCGAACGCCACCCCGACGCCCATGGTGCGGTTGGTGCCGAGCAGGGCGATGCGGTCCACCGCGAAGGGGCCGTGGCCGCGCGTCGCCTCGTCGCCGAGGACGCGGATGCGCACCTGCGTCAGGCTGCCGTCGAACTCGTCCGAGCCGTCGGCCCGCCGGAGGAAGCGGCCGCCCACGGGGAAGGAGAGGCTGGGCGGCAGGGGTTGCCACCCGCCGGGCGGAAGCTCGCCGCTCGCTGTGCCGAGGGCGACGGCAACACTGTTGACCCACTCGTCCACGTTCTCAGGGCGGGCGGCCGTGAGCACCGCCAGGGCACCGGTTTGGTCTTCCTTGACGTCCTTGAGCCGGTCGCAGGTCGAGGAGCCGGTCCCCAGGAAAGGATGCTCAGGCGTGCTTCCTCCACATTGGAAGACGGACGCCGGTGGAGGGAAATGCGCCCCATGCTGAGCCACGGCGACCTCCCCGTTTCGGTCCACCACTTCGCGCAGGAAGAGGGATTGCTGGTCGTAGGGGCTGAGCAGGTGGTAGTTGTGGGAATCGTTCCGGTCCGGAATCCCGCCAATCGTGGTCCCGTCGTTGATCCGGCAGGGCGCGAGCGGATGCTGGGCAGTCGGGCCTGGCAAAAGGTAGGTGGTCCCAGACGGAGAGGGCTTGACTCCTGAGCAGTAGAGGTTGAAGGTGCCTTGGTAGGATGCAACGTTCGGCATGTAGCGGAACGTCTGCCAGACCGTCATGGAGGCGTCGGGGACCGCTCCGCTGCGCGCCAGGGTGGCGGCGGCGGGGCCGAGCGAGCCGACGACCTT
>JBHELM010000210.1:0-9369 GCA_046352715.1 Thermoplasmatota archaeon
CCCCAACGACCCCCACAACCTGTGGCTTGTCTGGAGCGGCCTCAACTGGCGCAGCGCCCAAGCCGACTCGTCGGCCACGCTGACCCTGTGCAGCCAGAAGACCTTCGCCTCCAGCAGCCCCGGCTGCCTGGCCATCCCGGACAACCGGATGCACCTGTGGGTCAGCGCCTGCCCCGACCCGGTCCTGCTGACCACGACGTTCGCGCACAACTACACGGACGGCAAGGGCAAGTACCTCGGTGGCGTTCCGTTTGACACGCTGGGCCTGAAGAACGACCAGATCAAGTGCACGCCCCGCCGCAACATCAACTACACCGACACCATCCAGGACTTCACCGCTGGCGGCGCCGCGCAGACGTTCGACATCATCAAGAACGAGGCGGTCGTGACCACTGGCTCGGGCACCACCTACATGGCGGTCTGCTGGCAGATTGGCTACCTGAACTTCTCGGACCCCCTGAACCCGACCAGCCACCTGGCCCAGGCGCACGACTGGAAGCTCATCATTGACTTGGCGGACACGCCGGCCCACATCGTTGCTTCTTTGCTGCTCCACTACGGTGGCCAGCAGGCCGGCGACAATGGCAACGGTGTGAACGGCATCACCGTGGGGCCGGTCACGATTGGCCTGCGCGGCTTCTACAGCGATGACGCGGGCAACTACAACAACAACAAGGCTGGCGGCGCCAACCCCGGCCAGAACGGCCCCGGCCCCTGCGACAACGGCCCCCAGTACCTGACCAAGGCCAAGAAGCCCGCCCCGGTCATCTGAGCGTGTACACAAGTCCCTTTTCCCCTCTTCCTTTCTCCTTATCCCTGTTTTCTGTTCTCAGTCTTCCCCTGCCCCAGGCCGGCGTTGTGCTCGGAACGCATCTCACATCCGCCTTACAAGTCCGACCGCTTGCCCACCTGTGGCGGGCGTTGCTGCGTCACTTGCCGGCGAGGTTCTCCAGCTCGACGCCGTTGACGTTGCCGAAGAAGCGGCGCGTGACCTCCCAGTACCAGTGCGGGTCGAGCGGCTCGAACTGGGTGTGCTCGCCCCACTGCACGATGAGGACCTGGATGTTGGGCTTGTCCACGGCGTAGCGGTCCATGCGGTGGGCGTGGCGCACCGGCACCACGGGGTCGTTGGCGGCGTGCACCAGGAGCGTCGGCTGCTTGATGAGCGGCACCTTCCACTTCGGGTTGGCGAGGTCGAACAGCTCCTCCAGGCCGGAGAGGCCGTTGACGCGCGCCACGTCCTCCAGCAGCTCGTCGAAGCGGTCGTAGGCCCCCATCGACTTGGCGCGCAGGAGGCGGCGGAAGCCGGAGAACACGCTGGAGAACGGGTGGCCCTTGGGCGGCTCGGCGGAGATGTAGCCGACGGCGTCCTTGGCGTCCACGAAGGCGCTGTAGCAGAGCACGCCGCCGGAGAGGAGGTCGGTGCGGGTCTCGGCGTCGCGGGCGAGGGCGTTGAGCGCCGCGGCGCCGCCCAGCGACTCGGCCAGCACGGCGACGCGGGTGACGCCGGTCTCCTGCACCAGGAAGTTGGCGGCGCCGGTGACGTCGAGCGCCTCCTTCCACCCCGCCGTGCCGACGCCGGTGGACTCGCCGAAGGCGCGCAGGTCGATGGCGAGGACCGGGATGCGCCAGTGGCGGTGGATGAGGATGGCGCGCCGCTTGTGCGCGGTGTCGTCCTTGGTGGCGAACATCCCCGGCACCAGGACCAGGCCCCACGCCGACGGGGCGCGGTGCTGCGGCCCCAGCCAGCCCGCGATCTGCACGCCGTCCTCGGTGCGGAAGGTGACGTGCCGCCACGGCTTGGGGTAGGGGTTGAGGCGGGCGAGGAGTTGCGCCGTGCCGTGCCGGACGTGCCCGACGAAGTCCGCCATCCGCTTGGCGCGGAACATCCAGGTGCGGGGGTGGACGAAGGTGACCGGGCGCTGCGGGATGGCCTCCAGCTCGTGCCGCAACGCCTCCCACCGCGCCGCCTCGGGGGTGGGGTCCGTCACGCTGCGCCCATCGGAGGCAGGCGCAAGAGGTTTCCGACCTCCGCCTGCCTAACCACGAATTCCACGAATTGCACGAATCCCTGGATTGGTTTTCGTGGAATTCGTGCAATTCGTGGTTTGGTCACAAAGGCTCGCGCAGGGCGATGTGGACCGCCGCGTCGGTGTGGCGGCTGCCGGTGACGTGGCTGCCCGGCGTGGTCGCCTCCTCGCGCACCAGGGACACCTTCGCCCCCGGCAGGCGACGGGCAAGGCGGGCCAGCAGGTCGCGGCCCACGCGCGGCGCCCCCGCCCCGATGTGCACCTCCAGGTTGGGCATGGCCAGGCCGGCGGCCCAGTGGCTGAGGCGCTCCACCGCGTCCTCCACCGACAGTGCCTCCCCGACGAGGAGCGTGAGGCCGTCCGCGACCACCGCGAGGCCCGTCACCTTGCCTGGGTCGACGCCGAGGACGACGTGCCGGTAGCCGTCGCGGCCGGGCCTGCGGTCGAGGCGCCGGAACGCCGCCAGCAGGGTCGCCTCCAGGTCGTCGTGCAGGGGGAGGCTGCGGGGGTCGCCGGCAGGGCCGCCCAGCAGCACCTGCACCGACGCGGGGACCGGGTCGTGCGAGCGCAGGCCGAGGACGTGGATGCCGTGCGACTCCAGGAACGGCACGAGGCGGTGGTAGAGACGGAAGTCGTCGGTGACGAGCGCCACGGCGCGGTTGCGGCGCTCCCCCATGTGCCCGGTCACGCGCGCGCCGCCTCCGCGGCCCCTTCGAGGTGCATCCGGTGCGCTGCCAGGAGGGCGGGCAGCGCGCCGAGGGCGGTCGCGGTCTCCAGGCTGATGCCCTTGCCCGTCAGCTCCAGGTGGTGCCGCGCCCCCGCGAGGACCGCCTCGGGGAGGCCGCGGGGGCCGAGGCCGTAGAGCATGAGCTGGCTGCGGCCGGCGGCAAGCTCCCGCGCGGCCTCGAGGGGCGTCACGGCCTTCGCCGGGTCCGGGTGCGGCGTGGTGGCGACAGCCTGGCCAAGCTCCGCGGGAAACCCGCCGCCCGCTGGGAAGGGGAACATGCGGAATCGGCCCGCCGCGACGAGGTCCTGGAACGCCTCCCCGCCCTCGCCGATGCTGGTGCCCTCCGCCACGAAGCGCGCGACGTCGGCCGGGGTGCGCAGGCCGTCGGACTCCTTGGCGCCGCGGCGGCGCGCTTGGGCGAATGGGAAGCCGAACGTGGCGACGTCGCAGCCGAAGGCGAGGGCGACCGGGGCGGCGCGGGCCAGCGTGATGCGCATGATGTCGTGCCACTGCTTCGCGTCGTAGCAGTTGTACAACCCAAGGGTCAGTCTTCCGGCCAGGCTTCGCCCCGCCCCCCGATGCCTGTCCCCCCTTGATAGGGCCACGGTCGGCGCCGGCCCCCATAACGCTCATTCCATCCGGTCCCGTCCGCCCAGCCGTGGAGCCGCAGACCCAGGTCCGCCGCGTGCCGCAGCGCGGCGTCTACGACCGCGCCGCCATCGACGCCATCCTCGACGAGGGCATCGTGTGCCACGTCGGCTTCGTCGACGAGGGGCTGCCCTACGTCATCCCGACCGGCTACGTACGCGACGGGGACCGCCTGCTGCTGCACGGCTCGCGCGCCAGCCGCATGATGAGGCACCTCGCCGCGGGGGCGCCGGTGTGCGTGACGGTGACGCTCCTCGACGGCCTGGTGCTGGCGCGCAGCGCGTTCCACCACAGCATGAACTACCGCAGCGTCGTCGTGCACGGCCAGGCGAAGCCCATCCCGCCCGAGGCGACCAACGCCCTCCTGTTCCGCTATATGGAGCGCCTGCTGCCTGGCCGCTGGGACGACGTCCGGCAGCCGAGCGCGAAGGAGTTGGCCGGCACCCTCGCCGTGGAGCTGCCGCTGGACGCCGCGAGCGCGAAGGTCCGCACCGGGCCGCCCCTCGACGAGCCAGAGGACATCCCGTTCCCCGCCTGGGCCGGTGTCGTCCCTCTCCGCCTTGCCGCCGGCACCGCCGAGCAGGACCCGCAGCAGGCGAAGGCGCCGGCACCGGCCAACGTGGTCGGCTGGCGGCCTGAGCGGCGCATGGGGACGGGCTGACCGGCCTTCGCGGTGGGCAGCTGGAGGCACCCCTAAGAGCGCACGGCGACTGCCCCGCCCGTGGACCGCCGTGCGACCCTGGCCAGCCTGGCGCTCGCCGCCGGCTCGGGGGTCCTGTACGGCTCCATCAACGTCCTGGCCAAGCCGCTCGACCTGCACCCGCTGGCCAAGGGCTGGATCGCCTACCTCGCCTCCGCCGCGGTGCTGTCGCCGGCGCTGCGCGGCTTGCGGGTTGCACGGGGCGACGGCTGGCGCATCCTCGCGATGGGGCTGGTGGGTGGCGGGCTTGCGCCAGCGCTCCTGTTCTTCGGCCTCCAGCAGACCGCCGCCGTGGACGCCGGGCTCCTGCTGACGCTGGAGCTGGTGACGACGGCGGCGCTCGCGATGCTGTTCCTCGGCGAGCGGTTCCACCTGCGCGAGGGCGCCGGCCTGCTCGCCCTGCTCGGCGCGGGGGCCTCCGTGGCGCTGGCCAGCGCGGGAGCGGGCGGGTCGAGCCTGGGCGGCGCGCTGCTGGTGCTGGGCGCGGCGGTGGCCTGGGGCGTCGACAACGCGGTGAGCGCGCACCTCGTGGGCGGCTACGGCGTGCGGCAGCTCATCGCGGTGAAGGGGCTGCTTGGCGGCCTCGCCCTGCTGGCGGCGTCGCTGCTGGTGCGCGCCCCGCTGCCGGGCCCCGCACCCCTCGCCGGCATGGTCGCGCTCGGCGTCGCCTCCATCGCGCTCAGCAGCGTCCTGTTCTACACCGCGCTGCGCCGCGTCGGGGCGGCCCGCACCAGCGCGATGAACGTGGCGACGACGGGGCTGGTGGGCGCGGCGGGCGGCGCGCTGCTGCTCGGCGAGCACCTGGCCTGGCTGCACGCGGTGGCGCTCGCGCTGCTGCTCGTGGGGGCGTGGCTGCTCGCGCGTCCTGCGGCGCCCGGCTGACCCCTTACGGCTTGCGCCTGGGCGCCTTCTTCGCCGCAGGCTTGTGGGCCCGCTTGGCTGGCGCCGCGGCCTTCTTGGCCGGGAGGTCGGGAGCGTCGAGCGGCGCCTCCGGCTTGGGAGGCGGTGAAGGCGGCGTGGGCGGCTTGGCGATGGCAGCGCCTGCGGCCGCTGCGCCGTGCAGGTTCTGGTAGAGCAGGTAGCCGCCCACCCCGGCGAGCGCGCCGAGCCCGAGGCCGCCGATGACGAGCGGTGTGTACTTCGGCAGGCCCAGCGCCCCGACCAGGGCGAACGCTGGCGTCGCGGCGGCGGCCCCTGCGCGCTCCATCTCGGGCAGGTCAGGCAAGTCCTCGGGGCTGGGCAGCGTGTCCTTCGCCGCGAGGATGGCCTTGACGCCCGCGGGGGAGAGCTGCTCCTGGATGGCGGTCACCGTGGTCGCGGAGGCGCGGCCGTCGAAGACGCGGTGGTCCTGGATGGCGGCGACGTTGACGTGCCACGCCGGCAGGTAGGCCACGCCCCGCCAGCGCGGCAGGCGGCGGCGCAGGCCGACGGTGATGTCGGTGGAGGGGCTCACGGGGCCGCTGAACGAGCCGGCGCCCGACACGACACCCCATTTCCCCGCGTTCGAGATGGCGACCGCGAACATGTGGGGCAGCGCCGGCATGAGTGCCGCGACCTCGGGGTCGGGCAGGGGCGGGGGCGGGCGCTCCTTGGCAAGGTCACGCTGGCGCCGGAGCTGCTGGATGCCGTCGGCGAGCATGCGGCGGATGTCCCGCACGCTGCGCCGGTCGGCCTGCGGGATGACCACGGTGGCCAGCTCGTCGTCGTCCAGCAGGACGCGCACGCCGACGTTGGCGTAGGGCAGCTCCCACACGCCGTCGCGGGCGACCATGCGGTTCAGCTCCGGGTGCTTGGCCCAGGCGCGGCCGAGGGCGGCGATGAGGACCGGCGTGAGGGCCTTGCGCGGGACGTGCCCGACCGCGACGTCGAAGTCGCCCTGCATCGTCGGGTCGCGCGGGGTCGTCCAGACGCGGCGGGCCAGCCTGCGCCAGTGGGTGTCCACGACGCGGCGGGCGCGGTCGGCCGGCGACGCGGCGAGCAGGGCGCTGCGGCCCGCCTCGACCATCGCCGTCCACTCCGCGGAGGGCTGGAGTCCTGCCTCGGCGAGGTTGCGCCGGTGCGTCTCATACAGCTCCTCCGACAGGAGCCGCTGCCCCGCCTCGCCGGCGAGGTCCAGGATGGCGAGGGCCACGCTGGGCTCCCCGCCGACCTCCATCATCCCCTGCTCGAAGGCGCGCACCGCCTGCTGCGCCTGCGCCAGGTCCATGCCCTTGGTGTAGGCGGAGGCCTCGTCCACGTGCCGGGCCTCGTCGGCGAGGACCGCCTTGAACACGGCCGGGGCGATGCGCCACCTGAGCGCGTGCTTGAAGAGGGTCTCGATCCAGCCCTCGGCCACCAGGTTGAGCAGCGTCGCCGTCACCGCGAGGTCGGGTTCCTGCCGGATGCGCTCCAGCAGCCGCTCCGCGCTCGGCAGCGGTGCCGGGGGCTGGCTCGCCGGGGCCGCCAATTCGTGCGCGAGGCGGGCGAAGAGCGTGCTGTGGAACACCTCGTCGACCAGTTGCCGCCGCAGCAGCGGGCGCACCTGCGCGGGAGCGTGCGGCAGGAAGCGCAATGGAATCTCGATGGCGATGGTCTCGGCCTGCGCCAGGAACGTGAAGAGGTGGAGCAGGGCGTCGCGGGAGTGCGGCCCCCACTGGTGCGCCGCGAGCACGGCCTCCACGCGCTGCGCGACCTCGGCCCGCTCGGACTCGTCCAGGTGCTCCCAGCCGCGGCGGACGTGCCGCAGGGGAGGCCACTCGGGGCGGACGAGGCCGGCGAGGTCGGAGGGCGGGGCCATGGCGCGCAACCCGGCGCTTCGTAGATAGCGGTTCCCGACGGCAGACACCGATTCCAGGTTGCAACGGGCAACGGCGCCTGTCTGGCCGCCTCCTTGGTTCAAGTCCACCGCCCCGATGCGACCCCGTGCGCGCGAAGCCGTGGCTCGGGCTCCTGCTGGCCGCGGCGTCCGGCGTCCTCTACGGCGCCATCACCGTCGCCTCCAAGGCGGCGCACGCCCACCCGCTGGCCAAGGGGACGGTGTCGGCGCTGGCGGCTGGCCTGGTGCTCGCCCCGTTCCTGCGCGGCTTCCGCCTCGAGCCCCGCACGCGCGGCCACGACGCCTGGCGGATGGCGGCCATGGCCCTGTCCGGCGGTGCCCTCGCCCCCGCGTTCATCCTCTACGGCCTCCAGCGCACCACGGCGGTCCACGCCGGCCTCCTGCTGACCCTGGAGCTGGTCGTGACCGGCCTGCTGGCGCTGCTCTTCCTGCGCGAACGCATGACGGCGCGGCACGGCCTCGGCTTGCTGGCCCTGCTGGCCGCCGCCGTCGCGGTCGCCCTCGCCGACGGCGGCTCCGGCTCCTCCAGCCGCGCCGGCCTGCTGCTGGTCGGCCTCGCTGCCGTGGCGTTCAGCCTCGACAACCTGGTCAGCACGACGCTGGCGGGGACCTACCGGCCGTGGCACCTCATCGCCGTCAAGTCGCTGGCCGCGGCGCCGCTGCTTGGCCTCGGCTGGCTGCTGCTGGGCGGCGCCGGCCCGGAGCGCGCGCTCGACTGGGCCCTCCTCGTCGGCGTCGGGGTCGTCGGCGTCGGCGGCGCCTCGGTGCTGTTCTACATCGCCCTGCGCAGCATCGGCGCCGCCCGCACCGCCGCCATCAACATCCCGGTGTCCGGCCTCGCGGCGGCGGCCGGCGGCGCCCTCCTGGGCGAGACCATCGGCTGGCTGGACGCCGTGGCGCTGGCCCTGGTGGCGGGCGGCGTCGGCCTCCTGTGGGAGCGGCGCTCCCCGGAGGGAGGGGCCCCGGCGAAGGCTTCTTGAATCCAGCGCCTGTCGAACCCGCGTGGCGCAGAAGACCAAGGGACCTGGCATCCAGTCGGCGGCGGGCCTCATCCGCTACTACGACGACGAGGAGGAGTCCTCCGTCAAGATTCCCCCCTCGGTCATCCTCATCGTGTCCGCGCTCATCGGCGTGGGCGTCGTCTGCATGAAGGTCTTCTGGATCCTCTAGGCCCGGGCCAGCCTCGCGAGGACCCGCTCGAGGTCCGCCGCATCCTTGGCGAGCGCGTCGGCGCCCGCCTCCCGCAGGCTTTGCGCCGTGCCGTTGCCCCACAGCACCCCCACCGCGAACGCGCCCGCCGCCTTCGCCGCGCCGACGTCGAACCGGGTGTCCCCCACCATCACCACCTGCGCGGGCGCGCGGCGCAGCAGTTGGCACGCCTCCAGCACCGGCGCGGGGTCCGGCTTGAGGGGCCGCTCGTCGTCGTCCCCCACCACGGCGTCGAACAGGTGCGCCACGCCGAGGTCCTGCAGCAGCACCTCCGCCTCCTCCTGCCCCTTCGAGGTCACCACCGCCTGCGGGTGCCCCCTCGCCCGCAGACGCTGGACCAGCGGCGCCACGCCCTCGTGCAGGTCCACCGTGACCCAGCCGGACTCGATGTAGACCTCGCGGTAACGGAGCGCCATCGCCTCCACGGCGGCGCGGTCAGTCGTCTTCGTCGCCAGGATGTCGCGCAGCGGGTGCCCGATGAGGGCGTCCAGCTCCCCCTTCGTGAACGCCGGCAGCCCGCGCTCGGCCAGGACGTGGTTCATGGTCTGCCGGATGGAGAGGTTGGACTCCAGCAGGGTGCCGTCCAGGTCCCACAGCACGGCCAGCCCGGGGGCTGCGCCCCCAGGCGTCACCCCGCGGGCCGCCTTCGCTTCGCTCGACGGCCCTGTCCTTTGGATGCCTTCATGCCGAGAGGGCATGTCCGGCATGACCAGGGGCGCAGCCACGCCACGCGCGACGCTTGCCGGCCATTTGAGGGCAAGCCATCCTCTCCGGGCCACCCGCCGGGGTGGCCAAGGTCAGGCCGCCACAACGTACCAGATCAGGCCAAGGCTCGATGTGGCAAACTCGTCAATGGACAGGTCAAACTGGCCGGGTCCGCTGCTCTGCTCCAAGTGCTGCTCCTGGTTGGGCACGACCTGGAACGCCACGCTGCCCGCCGGGGATTTCATGGTTCCCGAGCCGTGGAGTGCTGAGGCGGTGATGATGACGCCTTCCCGAAACGTGCCCATGGAGCGCGGCTGGCACGACACGGAGCCCGCCCCAACATAGCGCGTGTATGCTACCTCCGCCAAGGCGCCGCTGGTCTGCGCTTCATCCGCCAAGCAGCCATCCGCGTTCGCACTCCAGGACACCAAGGGAAGGGGGCGATCGCAATCCGCCTTGAACCGGAATGGGGGAAGCTCACTAGTGCGGTTCAGATATGGCGCAACAACAGTTAGCTCAAAGGGCCCTGTGAACG
>JBHELM010000211.1:0-5688 GCA_046352715.1 Thermoplasmatota archaeon
GACAGGTGCGCGATGTTGCCCACCGGGCTGTAGGGGTTCCGCACGCCCAGGACGTCGAGCGCCGCGTAGAGGATGCCGGCGATCCACATCGGCACCGGCACGATGCCGTAGATGAAGATGCGCTCCTTGGGCAGCAGCACCATCACCACGCCGAAGAGCGCCATCAGCGCGCCCGAGGCGCCCAGCGCGCCGCCGCCGTGCCCAAGCGCCGCGGAGAGGTGGACCTGCGCGATGCCCGAGACGGCGCCCGCCACGAGGAACAGGACGAGGTAGCGGCGGGTCCCGACGATGCGCTCGACCAGCGGGCCGAAGAAGAACAGGAACAGGCCGTTGAACAGCAGGTGGGAGATGTTGCGGGGGTCGTGGGCCAGCGTGCTGGTGACGAGCGTCCAGGGGCGGGAGGGCCAGTCCGTGTTGATGACGAACCCGTAGGCGGTGGCGCTGGTGGTGCCGCCGGCGTAGCTGACCGGCTGGGGCAGCAGGAGCAGCTCCAGCACCCACACGCCCACGATGGTGCCCAGCAGGGCGTAGGTCCCGACGGGGCGCGCCGGCCGGGGCGGCGGCGCCTGGGGTGCCGCCCGCTCCCAGACACGCTCGTGGATGGCCACGCCGCCGGGCAACCCCGGGACGCTCATGACGCTTCCCTTCCCCCCTCGCTCCTCTCCTGGGGAGGGAACGCTTTTCTGCGCGGTCCCCGCATGGTCGCCGTGGGGGAGTACGAGTTCCTGCACTTCCCGGCCGACGCGGTCCAGGTCGACCCCGTGCGCTTCGGCAAGCTGCCGGAGTCGGCGCGCGCCGTCTTCGAGGCGGTCAAGCAGCTTGGCCCGCTCACCCACGCCGACCTGCGCGCGAGGACGGGGATGCCGGCGCGCACCATCCGCTTCGCCGTGGCGCGGCTGAAGGAGGGCGGCTTCCTCGACGTGCGGTGCAGCCTGCGCGACTGCCGCACCTGCTACTTCTTCGTCAACCGGCGCTGCGTCGGCGTGGCCGCGCTGGAGGAGGCGCGCCGCCGGGCGGAGCTGTCGGGGAAGCTCGTCGAGCCTGCGTAGCCGCTCTCCGCCGGACCGCGAAGGACGCGAAGCGTGGAACGAACGGTCGTTTTTCGCGGGTTTCACGGTTGCTGGCTGCGCGTCGGCAAAGGTGAAGACCTGCCCTCAGCGTCCGCCAAGCATGCGCGCCCCCCTCGCGTTGGCGTTCCTCCTGCTGCTCTCCGGCTGCGTCCAGGTGCAGGACCCGGGCCTGCCCCCCGCCGGGCCGGGCGGCGACGTGGTCAAGCTGGCGTTCCTGCCGCCGGTCCGCCTCGCCTGCCGCCTGGAGGACCCGGTCAGCAACCTGCAGGACCAGGCGCAGGGCTCCTGCGGCGCGTTCGGCGAGCCGGTCATCGAGGTGGCCGGCGACGGGACGGTGTGGGCCTCCGCGACCTGCTGCGTCGGCCGCAGCCCGCCCATCTGGGTCAGCCGCGACGGCGGCAGGAGCTTCCACCTGCTGCCGTTCGCCGACCGCACGGGCCTGGTGCGCGACGCCTTCGGCATCGAGGGGGACTTCGCCATCGACGACGCCGGCAACGTGTTCTTCTTCGACATCTCCGCCGCCACGACCTACTTCACCAAGTACCGCGGCGACGGCACGCACGTCTTCACCAAGGCCGACGCGTTCCCACCGCTGGTGGACCGGCCGTGGGTGCGCGCCGGCAAGGCGGACGAAGTGTGGGTGTTCTACAACACCGGCTCCGCGACCAACCTCTACCACAGCACCGACGGCGGCCTGACGTGGAGCCTGCTGCCCACCGGCTTCGAGTGCGGCCTCATGGTGTTCGGGCAGGGGCCGGCGCGCGACCGGCTCTTCGTCGCCGGCTGCACCGACGTCCCCCGGCTGTGGGTCAGCGGCGACGGCGGCCAGACCTTCGGAGCGCCCATCCAGCTTCCCGTGCCGCCTGCCATCCAGCTCGGCGAGTTCCGCAACGGCACGTTCATGGACGTGTTCATGCCGCCAGTGGCGGACGCGGCCGGCAACATCTACGTCCCGTTCACCTACGCCACCGACCGGGACGGCCACACGCAGGGCATCTTCCTCGACGTCGTCCACCCCGACGGCACCGTCACGGGGCCAGTGCAGGTGTCGGCGCCCGGGACGTGGAACGAGAAGCCGTGGGGCGCCGCCGGTGACGCGGGGCGCTTCGTCCTGGCGTGGTACTCCACCAACCAGACCCGGGCGCACGCCAAGGACGCGGAGTGGGACCTCGTCGTGGCGGCGACCACCAACGGCGACTCCGCCGCGCCCGCCTTCCAGTCCGCCCGCCCCGACCCCGAGCACGTCCTGAAGGGGGACTTCGGCCGCGAGTTGGGCGACTTCCTCCAAGCGGACGTCGGCCCGGACGGCCGCGCCTACGTCATCTACGCCCACCGGGGAGCGGACGGGGCGCTGGACAACCGCGTCGCCATCAGCGACGGATCGCTCACGTTCGGCCCCGGAGTACCCGCCAACGGCCCCCGCCCACGTTGAATTCGGCAGGTCGGCCCCTCGTCCGCACTCTCGGAGGGGCCTTTTTCCACCTTAAAGGGGGTGTCCTCAGGCAAAGCCGTATATGGCGAGCGCCAGAGTGTAGGGTATGCTCGTCGTGGAGCCGATGCGGAACGCGGATGCCGACCCGGTGGCCCGCCTGGCGGCCCGCACCTTGACGGAGTCCTACGACCCCGAATGGCTGGCCGAGCACACGCATGGCGGGAGCACCTGCCTGGTCGCCCGCGACGTCCCGACGAACCGGGTGGTCGGCTTCGCCCTGGCCGCCAACGAGTCCTGCGAGGCGCACCTGCTGGCCATCGCGGTCGACCAGCAGTACCGAGGCGCCGGGATTGGCTCCGCCCTCCTGCGCAACGTCCGCCAGGAGATGGTCCGCTCTGGGGCGTTCCGGCTCAAGCTCGAGGTGCGGGCGGAGGACCAGGCGGCCCAGGCGTTCTACGTCCGGCACGGCTTCAGCCCCGAGGGCCTGGAGAGCCACGTCTACAGCGACGGCGGCGACGCGGTCCGCATGACGCAGCCTCTCTGACCTGGAAGTTCAGGGACGAGGGCAATTCAGTGAGATTAGCTTCGGCTAAATCCCCGCAATCCGCCTCCGGAATCGCTGGAATCCCAGGATTCCACGACGGCCAAGGCTCTGGGTGGGCGAAGCGCCCGGGTGGCGGCAGGCTGCGGCTTCAGTGGCTCAGGGCCGCCAGCGCGAAGGCGGGGAGGTTGCGGTCGCGGGCGTTGCCCGTCACCGGCAGGTCCTCCTCGTCGTCGTCGCTGGTGGCCGCGGTCGCCAGCCGGATGAAGCGCTCGCGGAGCCGGGCTTGGTGGTCAGGGTTCCCCTGCATGACCACCTCGCTCAGGCCCTTGCCGAGCAGGAAGACGGCCCGCTTGTGGTCCGTCTTCGACTTGTGGATGTGCTGGGGGCTGACGCTGAGCCCTTCGTATTCCTTGAACTCCCCGACCAGGGGCAGCCCGCACTCCTCGAAATACCGCTTCATCTGGCACAGCAAGCTGTGAAGCTGCAGCAGCTCGTCCTTGTGCATCCCATTCGGCGAAGCGAAATCATCCCATATATATCTTGGCGCCTAAATTCCAGGAAAGCTCGACGTTTTCGGGTCGATACCCTTCTTCAGGTCGAATAAACAGGGTCAAGCGCCCGTCGAGACCCGGCTGGAAATCCTCCAGGTTTCGGTGGAATGAAAAAACGTGGGGAAAGAAGGAAAAGGATTGGACTTTCAGGTGTTTTCCTTAGTTCGCTGCGCTCACTGAAGGTCGTCGCGGGTGAGGATCTCGACGGTGTCCGGCACCTTGGTGACGTTGCCCATCTTGACGCCCACGACGGTGGCGATCTTCTTCTCGGCCGCGATGTCCAGGAGGCGCTGCGTGATGACGCCGTCAAACACGACCGCGTGCACGCCGTCCTTGGAGGCCTTGAGGGTGTCGGCCAGCTCGCGCACGGCCAACTCGCCCTGCACGCTCTTGCCGGTGTCGTCCAGCAGGACTGCCTTCAGGCTGCCCGACAGGCCGCCCAGGATCTGCTTGAACTGGACGCGGGGGTCGCCCTCGCGCACGGCGACCGGCGCCGCCGCCTCGGAGCCCTCGGCGGGGGCCTCCTCGCCGCCCTCCTCGCCGTCGCGGCGGCCACGGCCGCGGCCGCGCCCGCCCCGGCCGCCGCGGCGGTCCTCGTCGCGGCCGCCCTCGCGGGGCTCCCGGGGCTCGCGCTCGGCGCGCTCCTCGCGGGGCGGGCGCTCGCTGCGGCCCCCCTCGCGGCCACCGCGCTGGGGGTGCTCGCCGGTGTCGCGGCGCTCGCCGCCCTGGCGCTCCTCGCGGGCCTCCGGCTTCTGCGAGCCGGCGCCCTCGGGCTTCCGCAGGACGATGCCCATCTGGGAGGTGAACTGCTCGGCGGTGACCTTGTTCTTGAGGCACTTCATGACGAGCTTGTGCGGCAGCTCCTCGACCTCGCGGGTCGGGGGCGCGCGGGCCACGAAGTCGACCTCGCACACCTGGAGCAGCTCCTTGGCGATGAGCTCGCCGCCGCGGTCGCCGTCGATGAAGATGGTGGTGGTCTTCTCGCGCGACAGCTCCTTGATCTCGTCGGGGACGTTGGTGCCCTCGACGGCGACGGCGTTCTTGATGCCGCACTTGAGGAGGTTGATGACGTCGTTGCGGCCCTCCACCAGGATGACCGAGTCGCTGCTGTCGACGTTGGGGCCGGCGGGCAGCTTGGTGTTGCGGAACTTGGTGACCTCGGCCACCTGCACCGCGGAGCGCACCTCGTCGGCGATCTTGCTGGAGTCCTGCGCGCCCGACTCGTTGATGGTCGAGAGCAGCTCCTTGGCGCGGTCGACGACCGATTTGCGGCGCGCCTCGCGGGTGTCCTCGATGGAGGTGACGCGGATGATGGCCTTGGCGGGGCCGATGCGGTCGATGGTCTCCAGGCCGGCGGCCAGGATAGCGGACTCCACCTTGTCGAGGGCGGAGGGGAGCAGGATGGTGCCGTTGGTCTTGCCGCCGCGGGTCTCGATGTCGACCTCGACGCGGCCGATGCGGGCGGACTTCTGCAGGTCGCGCAGGTCGAGCTCGTTGCCGAGCAGGCCCTCGGTCTGGCCGAAGACGGCGCCGATGATGTCGGGCTTCTCGACCACGCCGTCGGCTTGGACGGTGGCGCGGATTAGGTACTTGGTGGTGCTGGGGTCGACGACCATGTGTGTCGGGTTCCTGGAGGCGGCCCTCGGGTGCTCACGCGGCCAGGGAGGCCGTCGGGTGTCGCGCGGCGTCCCCCTTTGGGGGATAGGGCGCGAAGCCAGGGTGCCGGTCAGCGACCGGCGATGAGCGTGAAGGGATGGGCGCGGGGCGCCGATTGGCAGCCCGGGGCCGTCTCCAGGCTGCGAGTGCAGGTCTCGCTATTTCTAGTTGTGGCTTGGGCGCGGGACCGGGGGGCAACAGAAGGGTGTCTCTAAGGCCCGGGCTCCTTGGCCATTGGGCTCCACGGCTGGCGGAACCGTCAGGCGCGCTTGGCCGGCTTGGGGGGGTCCGGCTGCGGCGGCTTGGGCTTCGCGGTCGTGGCCGCCGGCCCTGAGGGCGCCTTGGGGGGCGCGGGTGCCTTGGCGCCAGGCCGCTGCGGCGGCGGTGGAGGCGCCGGCGCTGGCTTGACCGGGACCGCCTGCGCCCTGGGAAGGG